>DAOVCZ010000001.1 GCA_030669775.1 Chloroflexota bacterium
GGGGAGATCATCTGGATGGATTAACTGGACATGTTCGATCCGGTGCCGTAATTTGCGAGGTTCTCTGTTTCTATCTAAGATGATTGAGTGTTGACGTTCGTATTCCCTGAGCTGTGAAAACGCCTGCAGGACTTCATGAATAGCAGAATCTCCAATTGCATGCACAGCCAGGCTTAATCCATTTTTAACAGCTAGGCGACCCTGTTCGAATAAGTTTTCAGCATCCAACATGAGCAGCCCACGATTCTCTGGTTGGCCCTCGTAAGGCTGGAGCATAGCTGCGGTGCGGGGACCTAGGGCACCATCCGCAAAGGCTTTGATTGAGCCAATTCGCAGCACATCATCCCCAAAACCAGTTTGTAATCCAAGATCAATTGCATAAGAGAGCGACTCAATCGGAATGCTTTTAGTTACACGTAATTTCAATCTTCCAGCAGCATGGAGCTGTTGGAGAGCGATGAAGCAGGTTCGTCGATCAAAATCGTGCACCCCGGTAAGTCCCATTTCCCAAAGCTTGGTCTGGGCGTAGTTGATGGCTTTCGCCACTTGTTCAGGTGAGGACTCAGGGATGATGTCCGAAACTAAAGACATAGCAGTTTCGAACAAGATACCGGTTGGTGAACCGTCTGTGTAGCGTTGAATGCGACCCCCAGGAGGGTCTGGAGTTTGCGCTGATACCCCCGCCTGGCGGAGAGCTGCTGAGTTAACCCAGGCTGCATGCAAGGATTTTACGGTCAGATAGATAGGGTGCTGAGTTGTGATTTTGTCTAAATGCCCAGTATTGCCAAAGTCATCTGGCCATTGATTTTGATTCCAACCATGACCCAGGATCCACTCACCGGATGGAGTAGTTTCTACTCGCGCAGCCACGTTATTAAGGCACTCCTCCCGGGTACTTGTTTCACAATCCACACGCTGTAAGCTCAGAGAGTACTGTTGTAGATGGATATGCGCGTCAGTCAAACCGGGGATAACAGTTCGTCCTCCCAGATCAACGCGTTTGATAGAGCTATTATATTGAGAGAGGATGGAGCGTTGGTCACCAATAGCCTGGATGTGCCCGTGGTCGATTACAATCGCTGAGGCTGAGGGGAGCACGGTATCCAATGTGTTTATCCGGGCGTTGTATAAGATACGCATGCAGGTTATGCCTCTTTTAGAAAATGAATTCCGATAGAGATTTAAAAATTATCATAAATTGTTGGGTATCAAAAATGGAGAATTATGCCTAATCCCTCATAATCAGATCTAATATTGTATTGAGCTCTTCCGCTGAGTAATAATGGATTGTTAGCGTCCCACCCTTACTTCTCTGATTGAGGGTTACCCGTGTACCCAGATGTTGTCTGAGCTGCTCTTCTAGTGCTTTAATTTCTGGATCAGGCGGCGGCGATTGTCTTTGAGGTTTTTCTCCACCTAACTTACGAACCAATTCCTCAGTTTGGCGAACATTCATGTCATATTTGAGGATAGATTTAAGCGCCGCACTTTGCGCTTCTGGTGTTGGAAGTGCCAGAAGGGCGCGTGCATGTCCTTCAGTGATATTTCCTTCAGCAAGCGATTCCTTAACATCATCTGGCAGCTTTAGCAGACGTAGTGTGTTTGTGATGGTGACGCGATTCTTCCCTACCCGAGCGGCGATCAGTTCGTGAGATAGATTAAAATCCTCGGTCAACTGGCGATAGGCTTCGGCAGTCTCCAGTGGACCTAAATCAGCACGTTGGACATTTTCAACCAGTGCCAGTTCTACCAATTCCTGATCAGAGGCTTCCCGGATTATGACCGGGACTTCCTCTAGCTCAATTAATTGAGCTGCCAAGAGTCGTCTTTCACCCACAATCAAGGTGTACTGTCCCGCAGCTTCACCCTGGGTGACAATCAGGGGTTGAATGACACCATGCTCGCGGATGGATATCGCCAGCTCATCGAGCTCATCAGAGTCAAAATTGATACGTGGTTGTCTTGGGTTTGGAATGATGTTGGCAGTTGGAATATGCGTGATTCCACTCTCAGGGAGTTGACTTTCTGCTGTTGGGAGGAGCGCATCTAAGCCTTTACCGAGTCCAGATTTTTTTGTCATAGGATCTAATTAGAAAATATGTAGTTGTTGATTATTTTTCCAAGGCTGGTATCTTGATGCCATCGCCGATGAGTATCTCTCGGGCCAGGGCAGCATAGGCTTCTGCTCCGTTGGAGTTCGGCGCGTAGACCGAGATTGGTTGACCATAGGAGGGTGCTTCAGCCAGGCGGACGTTGCGTGGGATGACGACCTCGAATACAAGATCAGCGAAATGCTGGCGAACTTCATGGACCACATCGTTTGAAAGGTTGGTGCGACCATCAAACATGGTCAGGAGAACGCCTCGCACTGATAATTTCGAAAAAACGGCATTCTTGATCCGCTCCAAAGTCTGGTTCAGCTGACTGAGGCCTTCCAAGGGCAGGTACTCACACTGAACTGGGATAATCACTCCATCTTGAGCTGCGATGATCCCATTAAGAGTGAGCAAACCAAGTGAAGGAGGACAGTCAATCAGGATGTAGTCATAACGGTCGCGCAACGACTGCAAGGCATCGTTTAGAAAATTCTCGCGAGCTAATTCTCCAACCAGCTCAACCTCTGCTCCGACGAGAGCTGGAGATGAAGGTAACAGAGAAATCTTCAAACGCGGGTTGTGAAGAACGTGATTGGCAGCAGAGGAATTCCCAATCAGGGACTCATAAGTTCCGCCTCGTACGGTTTGTTTATCAACTCCTAAACAAGAGGTGGCATTGGCCTGTGGATCAAGATCTACCAGCAGAACACGCTGACCATAATAAGCCAGGTATGCTCCCAGATTAATGACGGTAGTGGTTTTTCCCACGCCACCTTTTTGGTTGACCAAGGTGTAAGTTCGCCCCATATTACAGAACCTCGACCATGCAATCCTGGATTTCTTCTTGGGTGGGGATGCCCTGCAAACCTGAACGGGTGACTGAAATCGCGGCCAATTGGGTGGCAAAGCGTGCGGCTTCCCAGGGGTCACGTGTGGTGTACAAACGGAAAAAGAAAGCAGCCGCGAAGATATCACCGGCTCCTGTAGTGTCGAGTTCTATCACTGAAGGTGGTCTAAACCTGCGCACATCCCCACTCCAGAACAAACGTACACCATTGGATTGCTCAGTAACCGCCAACACCCGGCAGGCAGTTGCCATCTCTTCAATCCGTGCCTCGTCGTAACCTAAATCCTCCACGCTGATCACAGCTGCCCCAACATTGCTGAGCACAAATGCTGCTTCTGGCCACTCAGTCGGTACCACACGTCCTTTTTCGTCCCAGGTACGAAGCCAACCTTGAGGCGTGGTCCCGATCAATGAATTTGATAAATGACGGACCAGGGTCGGTTCCACTTCTTGGGCGACAGGCCCCAAATGAACAATCGGCGCGGTAAGCCACAGCTCAGGGATCAGATTCAGATCAATCGTGTTGGCAACGTGAAATATGGTTTGAAGACGACCCTCTGGGGTGATTATGTTTTCGAAAGTTGTGCTGTGTTCTGATGGTAAATTGACAATGGGGATCCCGCTCAAAGGACCAAGAGACAAATCAGCACCCGATGAAGTGACAATACCTACTCGTAAACCAACGGCATGAGCCATTAGGCTGGAAAAGGTCGCTGTTCCACCGATACGCGGACCATCCGGTGTCTTATCGCGGGTAATATGCCCGATCATTAAATAATCTATGGGTTCAATTGACATCTGGCGATACATGCTTGAATTATACCTGAAGAAGAATTAAAGGATGCATGCGGGTAAATCACGCATGCACCGGGAATTTATTTTCTTTGAATTTTGAGGATGAATTATTGAGGGATAATTGTCACCTTACGACGGGGATCTTCTCCAATACTTTCGGTGGTTACATCTTGATTTTCCCTTAACTCGATGTGAACGATCCTGCGCTCATTTGCGGGCATTGGTTCCAGGACTTGGCGCCGCCCAGTGCTAACTGCCTGGTCAGCCATGCGGCGGGCCAGCTGTCGCAATTGGTTCTCTCGCCTGGTCCGGTAACCCTCCACATCAACGATTAATAAGATGGACCTGCCGATCTCTTTGTTGATGATCAAACTGGAAATGTACTGCAGGGCATTCAGGGTCTCCGCCTGGCGACCGATCAAGTAGCTCAGGTCATCTCCATGAACGTTTACCCGCACAGGGACTCGACTACGGGCATCTGATGCAGGGAGATATTCAGATGTCACCGTGGCGCGTACTTTCATCTTCTCCAGCAGCTCGCTGACAACATCCCGGGCGATATCGAGCACGTAATCATCCCCCAGAAAAGGTGGTTCTTCATCAAGATCCTGTTTATCTTCCTCAATCATTGGTTCGGGAACCAGGGTTTCCTGTGTTTTTGTTGATTCAGCTTCTGGGATTGCTACCTCTGATTCATCATGTGCGGATTTAATCGTCAAACGGACGCGCGCCTGGCGATTGCCTAAGCCGAAAAAACCTTTTCCGCCTTCATCGAGGATCTCAATATCTACAGATTCGCGAGCTAAACCAAGATCGTTCAGTCCTTTTTCGATGGCTTCTTCTACTGTCGGTGCAATAATCTCTAAATTCGTACGTTTGTCATTCATATTTGGTTTTTCATTTTGAAGTCTTAGATCCAGAAGAAAATCTTTCAGGCAAGAGGTTTCTCCAATCAAGCTTGCCCATAATTCCGTATTGGAGTATACCAACCAGGTTGCTGGTGACAAAATAAAGCGCCAGACCAGAAGGGAAACTGTAAGCCAGATAACCCATGAAGAGCGGCATATAGAGGTTCATCATTCGGCCCATATTCGCCCCCTGATCACCCGTTGTGGATGGTGGTGTCATCAACCTGGATTGCAGGAATGTGGTTGCCATGACCAGGACGGCTAAAATCGGGATGGTGAAGCCTGCAATTGCAATGCCATAATCTTTTTCTGGCAGGCTCAAGTCCAACCATAAGAAATAATTGTTGAGCGGGATCAGCGCCGCTGCATTATAAAAGGGATAAATGTGCCGGGTGAGTTCAAGCAGCTGGATTGGGGTCACGGCCAAAGCTCGTATAATGGCTTGATAAAGGCCGATGATGACCGGAAACTGAATCACAGTCGGAAGACAAGAGCCAAATGGACTGACACCCATTTCCTTGTAAAGATCCATCTGCTCTTTTGCTAGTTTCTCTCGATCGCCTTTATGTTTCTTTTGAATATCCTGCCACTTCTTAGATTTCTGCATTTCCTGCATAGATTTAGTGCTCTTAATCTGCGAAGCGGTTAACGGGTAGGTGATCAATCGCACCAGGATCGTAAAAACAATGATCGCCAAGCCAAAATTTTGCGCCAGGCCGCTATAAATCCACATCAGTGAATTTATCATTGGGTTAAGAATTATAGTGCTCCAAATAGCTCCAATATCCATAAGCTAAACCTTCTCAATCTCCAAAAGGCATATTATTATTCTGCGGGGATGAACGACCACTGTCTCACTCCGTCTTGATTTACCGCGACTAAGAGTTCGTCGATTTGAATGGGCGTCACCAGAATTAGATCATTTGCCGCTTTTGGAGAGGTATATATTTTTCCTCCAATGGTTTGAGACCATTGAATCCTTCCTGCGGTGTCGAGTTTGAATAGGATGCCAGCTTCTGTGGTGATGTAGATACTATCCTCGATCACCAGTGGAGATCCAACAATTTCTCCATCTAATTGTTCAGGTGGCAGCTGCCATATCTGGGAGCCATTATCCGCATCAACGGCATAAAAATATCCATCCAAATCACCGAAGTACGCCACACCATTGGATAAGGTAGGCCCAGACCAAATCCAACCGTCATCTGCGGTGGAAAATTCCCAGATTATCGATCCATCCTCCGCTTTTAGTGCGAACAACTTTCCACCGAATGTCCCCACATATAGTACACCATCCTTATTGTAGGCGGGTGTCCCAACAATAGCGCCACCCAGCTTTGGTGAACGCCATTTTTGTGTTCCATTTTGGGGATCGATGGCGTACACAGTATGGTCCATAGTCGGGAGGAAAAGGCATTTACAGTTATCATCTATGATTGGCTGGGCCCAGGATTCTCCTTCTGATGAAAAGGTCCACTGAAGACGACCATTCAAATCTAACGAGTAGAGGTTTTCATCCGCTGCGGGAGCGAATATATTCTCTTCCTGGATCAGAGAGCTGGCGATATAACGATTTTCAGCATCCGAAAAAACCCAATTCTGGGTCCCGGTCTCCGCGTTAAGGCTATATAAGGCATAATCGTATCCACCCACGATAAGCTGCCCGTCTTGGCTCAAAGAGGGATCGGCATAGAAGGTGATCTTGTTGTCTGGTTCTGCGGGATAGCGCCAACGTTCAGAGCCATTGATCAAATCAACAGCATACACCTGTGTGTTATAGGCGACGTATGCGTATTGATCATCAACAGTGAGGCCTGGCCAGCTGGTCGCCGTGGTCACGCCACCTGCGCATGCGCTGAGTGTCACTGCGATGCCTATGAAAACGAGGATGAATAAGTAGTGTTTGTGTTTCATTCTTTGTTGTTTATTGTCCAATAGATAAATTGCGAATCATGGGATTGGATCGTACCCGCCTGGATTGAATGGATTACAGCGGAGGACACGCCAGATAGCCAGTAAACTGCCTTTAATCGCCCCGTGCTTATATATTGCCTGGTATCCATAGTGTGAGCAGGAAGGGTAAAAACGGCAGGAGTTTGCGGGTAAACCACGCGAAAGGGTTTTCTGGTATGTGCGGATTAACGTTAATAGAATCAGGCGTGGAATGTACATCAGCCCTAACGGCAAATCGCGCAATCTTGCTTCATTAGGGTAATCGTGATCGTGATCGAAATGAAGTTCACTCGTCATGGGGTATTTTCCAATAAGTTCGCCCGGGAAAGCAATGTCTTGATAGCAGCTTCGATTTCAGGATATGCCGCTGTAGTTATAGGTTTTCGAGCCAGGAGTACGATATCCCATCCGGAGGTAATGCTTGGGATTAGAGGACGCAATGTCTCCCTTAAGATACGCTTTGCCCTGTTGCGCTGGACAGCTTTCCCAATAGAACGTCCAGCCGCGACGGCGAATCGTGAATTATCCACCTCATTTGGAAGGGCAATCAACACGATAAACGGGTGGGCATAAGACTTTCCTAATCGCCGCACCCGCTCGAAATCTGTTGAACTTGTCAGGCGAAACCTGCGCTTCAACGAATTGCCTTCGAGCGATCCCTAACTTTAGCTTTTCCAATTTGTTTTCTTAACGTGGTTATTCTTCCTGACTGATAACCGGGAGCGCCCTTTGAGTCGCCGATTTTTTATGACTTTTCTTCCACCGGAAGTCGCCATTCGGGATCGAAAACCATGCACACGTAAGCGACGACGTATCTTGGGTTGATAGGTTCGTTTTGGCATCACACTTTCCTGTTTTGTTTGATAAACCCACCTTGCTGGAGGTTAGAGATTTTATTCTGAAACGTCCGGGAAGAGGGGCTATTAGTTTGCAGACGAAAAATGATTATACACGATGCAGATGGTTTGGTCAAATTTGTTTTGTGCTCTCGGTCACAATTTATCTCCATCTCTGGTTTGGAATATTGCGCTGAATTGAATGATGAGTGTCGTGGAAAATACAACTTGAAGTTTCTAGAAGAGTTTGGGGGTCTTTCCTATCGACTTTCGCCTAGCACTAAACTGACAGTTAACTGTTGTTCACCCCTGACCAGAGTAATGGAAACCTCTTCTCCAGGTTCGTGAGTAAATAAAGTATTGATATAAGTGTGGTCCTGGTCAAGGGCAATATCTCCAATTTTGGTGATAATGTCACCTTCCTTAATTCCGCTCACAGCAGCTGGACTTTCAGGGAAAACATCCGAAATATAAGTTCCCCATTGGACCGGTAAATTGTATGCCCGGGCTACACGTGGGGTGATAGACTGCCAACGGATACCCAAATGCGGTCGGGCGAAATATCCTTTTTCAAGAATTTGTTCAGCGACAAACCTGGCGGTGTTGATTGGGATCGCAAATCCCAATCCTTCTGCGATAGTGTTGCTGAGCCTGCTGCCGCGTACAACAAGGGTATTAATTCCGACCACTTCCCCTGCCAAATTGATTAATGGACCACCGGAGTTTCCCTGGTTTATCGCTGCATCGGTCTGGATCAGATCTTCCATTAAAAAGCCATTACCTGTGTCTAACATCCGACCTGTAGCGCTGATCACCCCTACGGTCACAGTGTTTACAAAATCGCCCAATGGCGAACCGATGGTGATCACAGTTTCTCCTGGTTTGAGGGTATCGGAATTACCCAAAACTGCCACAGCTGGAAATTCTCCTTGTGCTTGAAGGATCGCCAGATCTGCGTACATATCTGTACCGACGATATCAGCTGCTAATTCGGTGCCATCAGCACGAACCACTGCTACCCGGGAAGTATCTTCGACGACGTGGTTATTGGTCAAAATATAACCTTGTGATGAAATAACAAAGCCGCTGCCGCTGATCGGGCGACCGGATACCTCTCCGATCACAGTCACTACGGATGGACCAACTTTCTCAACAGCACGTGTAATTGTTGATTCCGTAGTGGTAGAGGGAATATCGATGCTGACCTGTTGAGTAGGACTTGGTAGGATATCAACCGTTTGGGTTGGTTCTGCTGATTGCAGGTACGAGATAACAAACACGCCCCCAGCGACGGTGCCGATGAGGGCGGAAATGCCAGCAATGATCCCCAGAATCAAAATGTAAAGAAATGTTCTTGTGGACATGTGCAGAAGTTACCGCCGGCGACCTCCCATGCCTCCCACCAGGCTGGTGAAGTACAGGAGCTGCATGATGGATGTCAGTAAAGCAGCGATATAGGTAAGTGCAGCCGCATTAAGCACTCTGTTTACGCCTTGCTGTTCATCTTGTCCAACTATGATCCCGGATTGTACCAGCAGCTTCTTAGCCCGGGCGGAAGCATTTAGCTCCACGGGTAATGTGGCCAAGGCGAACAATGCTCCGGCAGCGAAAACGATCACCCCTAACCAGGCCAGGCCAGTCCATTGCATGAAGATTCCTAAAATGATGAACAACCAACCGAGAGTCGAACCGATATTCACAGCAGGGATCATGGCAGAACGCAATCGCAGAGGGAAATATCCTTCTTGATCTTGCATCGCATGACCGAGCTCATGGGCGGCGATCGCAACGGCAGCGACAGAGCTTGTCTGGTAAACGCCTTGCGACAAGCGCAATACTTTACTGCGAGGGTCATAATGATCGGTCATTTTGCCGGATACTCCTTCCACCCTCACGTCATAAAGGCCGCCTGCGCGCATTAAGCGTTGAGCAGCTTCTGCCCCGGTTAAGTGACTTCGGTTGCGGACCTTGCTCCATTTCTTATAAGTCGAGCTCACAAAATATTGAGCTGCCAGCATCACGAAGAATGCTGGAAGCATGTATACCAAATAATTTACGTCAAAAAACAACATTTATCCTCCTTTACCTCAATCAAGGTTTGATCAAGATTTCAATTGCCTTATCGAGCTGAGGATCGAGTTCATTAAGAAAATCTTCTTCGGTATATTCGACTTCGATATCAGGTTCTACACCTGACTCGTGGATCGTGCGACCTTTGGGTGTGAGCCAGCGAGCGATGGTCACTCTGACCAAACCCTGATCATCAACCAATGGGATCCAATTTTGAACGGAACCCTTCCCGAAGGAAACCATACCTACCAGTGTGCCTCTTTCATAATCTTGGATCGCTCCAGCGACGATTTCAGAACCCGAGGCTGAGCCCTCATTGATCAGCACGACCAGTGGGATATCGGTTGCCAGACCACCTTTAACAGCTTCGAAGGAATCGCGGCTTCCATCCCCATATTCCTGGTACATTATGACGCCATCACCTATGAATTGGGAGGTGATCTCAACAGCGGTGTCTCTCTCACCACCGGGATTATTACGCAGATCGAGAATCATCCCAACTGGTTCCTGGTCCATTAGGTCTTCTAGAGCTGCGGCAAATTCTTCGGTTGCATTGCCGCTGAAGCTAAATAATTTGATATAGGCGATGTCTCCATCCAGCACTTCATACTCGACAGCAGGTATCACGATGCGGGCACGCTCTAATGTAACATCAAAAGGCTCAGGCTCTCCCTCTCTAAAAATCGTTAGCGTGAGCGAGGTTCCCGCCGGACCCAGCACCTTGCGAATAACCAGGCTGCCATCAATTCCGGTCATGTCCTCACCATCAATAGCAATAATCTGGTCCCCAGGTCGGAGCCCAGCTTTTTCAGCCGGGGAGTCGGGCATCGGGCTGACAATCGTTAGGTATTCACCCGTTCCATCTACCCAGGCACCGATCCCTTCATAACTGCCTTCAATGGGCATATTCGCTTGGCGGTATTGGTCAGGATCCATATAAGATGAGTGCTGATCACCTAAGGACTTCATCATGCCTTTGATGGCGCCCTGCATCATCAATTCATCCTTCACGGGTTGGTCGATATATAAATCGTGGACCAAATCCCAACTCTGCCAGAATGGTTCAAAGAGCTGCTCGAGATCAGCAGGCGTGCTGGTCTCTTGAGGAGATGTGGTTTCCAAAATACCTTCTACAGTTTCCTGGAGGACTGTTGATGCGGTAGAGACCGCAGAAGAGGGGGAAACGACCGGGGTTTCATCTTCAGAAATCCCACCACCGAGAAACATACCAATAGAAAACGAACCTACCACTAATAGCAGAATAATGGCAGCCGCGCCACCGAACAGCAAGATTTTTTTACTCATACTTTCTCCTGAAATCTTAAAACCGAATTCAGCTTAGATTACCATACAATAATTAGAACAAAATAAGATCGTGGCAAGTGATTGATCAGAATTTCAAGAACCCGGGAAGATATGCGGCGAAAGAGATCGGATCGCTGACCTGCTCGACATACTCCAGCAAAGCTTCTCCATCGATCTGGTAAAGGGGATGACAGGAAGTCGGCAAGGCACCATTTTTGGCCTGAACGACGGTATCGATAAATTGGGTAATCAGGTCAGCACGTTCTAGCTGCGGGACGATTTCTTCGGTGGTGAGGATCACTTTATCCGCTGCCAGGGTCAGCTCTTCGTCGACCCCTTTATTGTTCCCGATAATCGCGTTTCCTTCCCGGTCCGCTTTAATGGCATGGATTACAGCTACATCTGGTTTGATGGCCGGGAAAGCCATTAGCTTCTCTTCTGTATAGGGATCGGTGATGGTACGTACATCGGGTCTCAGTTGGGGGAGATCCGTGCCAATCCATGCTCTGGCAGGCATGAATCCGATCCCGGCCAGAGTTGCACGCAGCCCGAGTGCCAGGCTGGCCTCGGTTTCTTCGATCACCTCGATTTCCCCCCGGTTCGCATAGTAGGTAAACATTGGCGCTAGACCAAAAATTTCCAGTCCAAAGTAGCAGGTCCGGACTCGGCTGACCATCCCAGCTCCAACCAGTAAATCACTTTCCAATCCAGCAGTAAAATTGACCAATGTCAGGTCTTTAGGCTCTCCAGTTTCTTGGTAGTGGTTAATCAATGCCCGTACAAAAGTTATCGGTCGCCTGTAGTTTGTCATCCCACCTAAGGCTAGTTTTCCCCCAGATGGTACCAATTTGACGGCTTCCCTAAAAGTTGATCTCTTATCAATCATTTTGGCTCACAATTCTTCCCGATTCGTTTGATCATCCACTGCTTCTGGCTCCTGTTTGTCAGACTGGAGATCTGATACCAGATTTGCGAGCTCTTTAAGAGCCTCGTCTTCATCTTTCCAGGGGTTGCGCGCCCGCCTGGCTGCTTTACGCATCAGATCGATCGTTGTGACTTCGTTTCCCCGCCGTAGGGAAAGAAAGATCATAACGTTGATGGCAATCACCACAGCCACTGTCAAACATACGACAAGAAATGCTCTATCGAGGTCCATACGAACTTGCTCCGCAGATCGGGTATTCTAAGTGGATTATCCCGGGTGAGAGTTGATCCACCATAATTGAGGGAAAACCTGGGGAAGATCATCCAATTTCTTTACCGAATAATCTGCTCCAGGTTGGGTTTCATTAGTACCA
Source organism: Chloroflexota bacterium (assembly GCA_030669775.1). Taxonomy (GTDB): domain Bacteria; phylum Chloroflexota; class Anaerolineae; order Anaerolineales; family UBA4823; genus PFL25. The sequence goes on from DAOVCZ010000001.1 coordinate 12,109, forward strand.
ACCAGCACCGTGGTGAAACCAGCCGCCTGCGCCGGTTTCAGATTGCGTAGTGAATCATCGAATAAGACACAATTTGCAGGATCTGTTTCATCGGTAAATGCTAAGGCACGTTGGTAAGCTTGGGGCTCTGGTTTACATAAAAAGCCTAAAGCGCGTACATCGATGATGCCATCAAAGCAATCTTCCAATCCAAGGATGCCAAGTACTCGCATTGCATGGTTAGAGTCAGCGTTGGTGAAGATCCATTTTCGCTGCGGTAAACTGACCAACAAATCATGAAGCTGGACATCGGGGGAGATATATTCTTCTAGGGGCAGATCGTGGACATAAGCCAAGTATTCTTCCGTATCCACCGAGTGGTTAATTTGGAGACCCCGCAGGGTAGTGCCATAGGTCTCGAAATACGATCGGCGTATTTCTTGTATTTCATCTGGTGGGAATCCGAGTGGATCGCGCAGGTAATCTGTCATGCGACCACGGATAGCTTCCCATAGGCCATTGGAATTTGAGTAGAGCGTGTCATCTAAATCGAAGAATAAAACAGACCAATTCATCAGCTTATTATAAGGGATACAGGACCCGCGGTTGGGGTTACACAGGTGAAAATATTCTAAAGAATGGAATTGGACTGAAATTGGTAATGGCCCTCACCTGATATAATTTCCGCATGTCCATCCGCATACTGCCTCCGGAAGTGGCTTCCCAAATCGCAGCCGGTGAAGTAGTTGAACGCCCTGCTTCAGTGGTCAAAGAGCTGGTGGAGAATTCCCTGGATGCAGGTGCCGATCAAATTTCGATCATTATCAAAGATGCCGGACGGGGATTAATTGAGGTGTCAGATGATGGATTTGGCATTCCAGCAGATGAACTCCCGCTAACGGTTTCCAGACATGCGACCAGCAAGTTATCCACAGCTGAGGATCTCTTCCATATTGCTACCCTAGGATTCCGGGGGGAGGCGCTCACTTCGATTGGTTCGGTTTCTCATCTCACGATTACCTCGCACGCTACAGAATCCGATTTAGGAGCACGCTTACAGGTGGAAGGTGGGCATTTTTCAGCTGTAGAACCGGTTGGAGCACCGGTCGGCACGGAAGTAAAGGTCGCAGATTTATTCTTCAACGTACCTGCCAGGCTAAAATTCCTCAAGAAGGATGTTACTGAACGCCGCCATATCGAAGACTTTGTCACTCGCTACGCCCTTGCCTATCCAAATGTTCGCTTTCAACTCCGGCAGGAAGATCGCCTGACTGTCCAAACGAGTGGGAATGGTGATCGGAGAGAAGTGCTCGCCTCGCTGTACGGTGTGGAAATGGCTCAACAAATGCTCGAAGTTTTGGCGGAATATGAGCAATTAAAGATCACTGGTTTCACCAGCGCAATATCTCTCACCCGTTCGAACAGGCGTGAGATAACTCTATTCATCAATGGACGCTGGATTCAAGATACAGCTCTGGTCACAGCAGTGGTCCGGGCCTACCATACATTCCTGATGGTCGGTCGTTACCCGCAATCAGTTTTATTTCTGGCATTGCCGCCTGAGATGGTGGATGTCAATGTCCATCCGACCAAAGCAGCGGTCCGTTTTCGTGAGCGGGATCGGGTTTTCAGCGGTGTACAGCGTGCTGTCAGGCGTGCCTTACTGGCTCACACACCTGTTCCAGGGATTGGGGCAGAATCCTTTGAAATGTCGGGTAATGATCTGGGTTTTGAGCGGGGAGATCTAACCTGGTCTGGTGTTGATTTAACCCACCAGCAAGGTGAGCTGACCTGGCAGCCCAAAAAGGAAGAACCGGATGGATCTAGAGTTCCGTTGCTGAGGCTTGTTGGTCAAGTTGCAGCAACCTATCTGGTGGCGGAAGGTCCGGATGGGCTTTACCTGGTTGACCAACACGCTGCACATGAGCGAGTCTTGTTTGAGCGTTACCTTGAGCAGCGCCAGACCTCTATCCCGTCGCAATCATTGTTAGAACCAGCGGCAGTTGAGTTCTCAGCAGCGGAAGCCAGATTGATTTCAGATCAGCTGCCGTTATTGGGACAATTAGGCTTCCAGGTTGAATCCTTCGGGCTAAATACATTTCTGGTACGCGCAGTACCTCATATTTTGTCTGGGATCGATCCAGGTGCGGCATTACGTGTTTTGGTTGAAGATTTTGAGGAAGACGAGACACCATTGCAATCCGAGCAGGAGGCTAAGATCATCGCCAGGATCTGTAAGCGCGCCGCAGTCAAGGGGGGACAGGCTCTTTCAGTGGAGGAACAGCGTACCCTCTTGGACGATCTCGAAGGCTGCCAATCACCGCGCACATGCCCTCACGGAAGACCGACCATGATCCATTTATCAGTAGATTTACTTGAACGCCAGTTTGGGAGGCGAGGCGCGCGTTAGCTTTTTTTCAAAGGCAGGTGGACAGAGAAGGTTGTTCCAATACCCACTTCGCTTTGCACTTCAATGCGCCCATTGTGGGCTTCGACAATCTGCTTGCAGATAGCCAATCCTAGACCCGTACCTTGGACAGAGTTCTCGGTCGCCTGTGATCGGTAGAATTTGTCAAATAAGTGGGTGATATCTGCCTGCCTGATTCCCGACCCGGTATCATTCACCGAGATAACCAATTCGTTAGGATGGCTGTGTCCTGAGACAGTGATTGTTCCTGAAGGCTTGTTGTAATTAACTGCGTTGCTGATCAGGTTGAGAACAACTTGCTTGATCTTGTCTTGATCCCCCTTGATCTCAGGTAGTTCGTTCGGTATATATAAGTTCAAGCGCAGGTTTTTTTCTGCCGCTTTATTTTGCATGAGTCCAACACATTCCTGCAACAACGCGCCTGGATCGAAAACTTCCGAGTTGAAGGGAATTCTCCCTGATTCAAGACGGGCGAGATCGAGAAAAGAGGTGGTCATATCGATCAAACGTGTAGTCTCATTGTCGATGATCTCAACTACTTTTCGCATTTGTTCTTCACTGACATCCTTACGAAGAAGAAGGTGGGAAGCGGTTCTCAGCGAGGCTAATGGGGTGCGCAGTTCGTGGACCATCTCGGCGATCAAGTCTGATTGTTGGAAGAGTCGCGCATTCTCGATTGCCACAGCAGCCTGAGATCCCAGATCCATCAGGATTTCCTGATCATCCTGGGTGAATTGACCACTGAGCTTATTGATCGCTTCCAGGGCACCGATGACTTTATCTTTGGCGATCAACGGGATACCAAGCAAAGAGTTCGTGGTGACATGAGTCGCCTTTCCTACCTGGGCGAAATGGCGGGGATCATTCTGGGTGTCATCGATGATAATCGGTTGACCGTTGGTGATGATCCAACCGGCGATACTATCTTCCACCGGGACGATGAGACCTTGCATCAGTGGTTCATCGAGATTGGTGGCGGATTCAAAGTAAAGCTGCCCCTGACTTTCGTCATAGAGCAATATCGAAGCTGCCTCTGAACCGCTTACGTGAGCCGCAGCTTCAGTGATGCGATCCAAGAGGATATCTAAATCAACCGTTGAGGCGAGATTACGCGAGATCTCAGCCAGCCTGCGGTAGCGTTCAAGTAATGAAATTTGAGCCTGTTCAGTCATCGACAACCAGTTCGGAAATCAGGGGGAGAACATCGGCCACATCAGCATGGATCAGCACCTCAGCACGAGGATCGAGGTAGGTAGAACTCTGGTTGATGATGATCAGCTTGGCATGGTTCTCAAGAGCCTTCAGGGGCAAGGTCGCAACCGGGGTTACTTCCAGCGATGATCCAGCCACGAGAATGATGCTGCATTCGTTGCAGGCTTTCTGAGCTTTGAGCCAGGTCTGTTTTGGAAGTTGTTCTTCGAAGAGGATTACGTCTGGTTTCAAGATTTGCCCACAATCAGAGCAGCGTGGAGGCTCACTGTTGTGTATGTAGCTGGAAATAAAGTTCTCGGCGGGAAAGGTTTGGTAGCATCCGATACAGGTGAGAGATTCAAGGGTTCCATGTACCTCCAGCACCTGTTTGGATCCTGCACGTTGATGAAGACCATCAATATTTTGAGTAATTATTGTGTGGAGGTAGCCGGCTTTTTCAAGGATGGCAAGAGCGTGGTGAGCTGGATTGGGTAAAGCCAATAGAATCTTCTGAGCCAAGGGGTGGAACCAGGCGAGAAATTTCTCTGGCTGGTAGCGGAATGCGCTGAGCGAAGCCACTTCCATTGGATTGTAACGGGACCAAAGTCCACTTCCTGGAGAGCGGAAATCTGGGATTCCAGATGGTGTTGATATCCCGGCGCCGGTTAAAACGACTCCGTTGTCTGCAGAACGGATCAAACGAGCAGCAGCCTCAATAGCATGGCGGATATCGCTGGATAGGTTACCTTGATCTGGATTCATTCGTCTTGGCCGATAATACTATAAGCAAGTTGATTGATCTGCTGGGCAGTCAATCCTTCTGGTTTTAAGATAATAAATGGTGTGTGGTGGATTGAGGCTTCATTAACCAGCTCACGATTGGGTGAAAATGCGCTGGCTATTTTCAAGTTAAGCTGCTCTTCGACCTCACCAAAGGAAAGCTGTAGGCGTGAGTGGATGCGGTTGAAGACGACCAACTTAATCTGATCCTGGTTTATCCCCAGTGTAGATAATTCCGCGATCAATTCTTTTGATTGGGCAACGGATTGGGGAGCTGGTTCAACGATGATCACTACCTCACTGCAGTGGGGAAGTACTTTACGGTTGAGGGTGGTCATCCCGGGACCCAAATCTAATACTGTGTACTCTGCAAATTGTGGAAGAAATCGGGCGATGATCTCAAAATTATCGATTCTCGAGGTGTATTTTGCATCTTGGAGCTGGGGAGAACTGAGCAACAGGCGAACTCCGGAGTTATGCTCAATTATGGTATCTTCGATCAGCTGGGGAGTGAGGTCTTCTGGTGGGAGTGTTAACAGGCGGTTGAAACTTGCGGATTGATCGTAGCCGAGCTCCAGCGCAAGACTTCCCTGACCCGGTCGGAAATCCGATATGATCACGGGTTTTTCAGTCTGTTTGAAAAGAGCGATGCCGAGATTAACTGCGGCAGTGGACACGCCCATGCCTCCTTTGGCGGCCATGATAGCCAGCACCCCTTTAGATTTTTGATCAGGGAGTGGTTGATCGCTCTCTTCTGAAGGCGATAACATTCTATTAACTTGAGAAAGCAATTCACGGGTTGAAATGGGCTTTGTCAAATATGCATCAGCCCCCAGCTCTAACCCCAGCATCTTATCGTCCATCCCGGTTTTCGCGGTAAAAATTAATATGGGAATACCGCGGGTCGTCCTCTCCTGGCGCAGCTGGCTGGTAACTGCATACCCATCTAATTCCGGCATCATTATGTCGAGGATGATCAAATCCGGAGCTTCGGTACGTGCTAGCGAGATGGCGCGCTGCCCATTGTTTGCCGCGATGATATCGAATCCTTCACTTTCCAGCATCATACCAACCAGCCGGAGGGTATCAATATCATCATCAACGATCAATATTCTTCCTGGCATACCTGCTCCCCGTGGGTGCTTATTGATTTTCAGTCTAGCATAAACACTAAATCCAGACAAGTATCAGTTAAGTTAGGTTGCAAAGCTTTGATATTGGTGAAAACCAAAGTTAATAAGCTGTTTGGGCTATAATTTACAAACGATGCTGGAAAACCTTAAGCAAATCCTGCAAGATGAATGCCAACTCGATTTAAATCGACCAGTTGTGGTGGGTGTATCTGGCGGCCCAGATAGCTTGTGTGCACTGGATGTACTCGATCGCAGTGGTTATTCGGTGATCGTTGCACATTTCAACCATAAATTACGCTCCGCGGCTGATGCTGACGCTGTGACCATTCAACATCTAGCAAATCAGCGGGATCTGCGATTTATGCTTGGAGAGGGGGAAGTAAGTGGGCGAGCGGAGCGGGAGAGCGAATCGATCGAAGAAGCAGCTCGCAATGAACGCTATCTTTTCTTATTCAACTGTGCTGAAGAGGTTGGCGCTCAAGCGGTTGTGGTCGGGCATTCCGCAGACGATCAGGTGGAAACCGTTTTGATGCACCTGATCAGAGGCACGGGAATGAGCGGGTTGAGCGGAATGAGAACCAGAGCCCTACCAAATGCCTGGAGCGATCATATTCCACTAGTTAGGCCCTTGTTAGGAGTCTGGAGAACACAGATTTTAGCATATTGCAGGGAATGTGGATTCGATCCATTAATCGACCTCTCAAACCAGGACATGACCTATTTCCGCAATCGCTTGCGGCATGAACTGATCCCTTATCTGGAAAACTACAATCCAGCTATCCGCAAGCTAATTTGGCGTACTGCCGAGGTAATGCGAGGTGAGATGGTTCTGGTCGATCAAATGGTAGATGTCGCCTGGCATGATTGCCTGTTGATGCTGGGGGAAGGTTATATTGCTATTGATTCACTGTGCTGCAGACGGCAGCCCTTAAGTGTGCAGCGCCACATAATTCGCCGGGCGATTGCGAGTCTAAGACCAGGCTTGCGCGATATCGGTTTTGATGCCGTAGAGAGGGCGCTAAAATATATGTTTTCTTCGAAATCATACGCGGAGGTTGATTTAATCTCAGGTTTGAAGTTGTTATCGGAACCAGGAAGAACATGGATTGCGGAATGGGAAGCAGAGCTCCCTACCAGTGAATGGCCACAGGTGGATGAAGATGAGACCACGCTGGAGATTGGCGGGAAAGTAAAATTGCAGGGTGGTTGGCAGCTGTCCGCGGAAAAAGTGTCAAAAACCATTCTGGTGGAGCAAAAATCTTGGGAGAATCTGGATGCCAGCGAGGTTTGGGTAGATATTAATCATATCCAATTGCCTTTGTTGGTTCGTTCCCGGAGGGAAGGCGACCGGCTGCAACCTTTTGGCATGGATGGGCATTCATTAAAACTCTCAGATTTTATGATTAATGAAAAACTGCCCAGGCGAGCCCGGAAAAAGTGGCCTTTAGTTTGTTGTGGACAGCAGATCGTCTGGGTTCCGGGATACCGTTTGACACACCCATTCCGGGTTACAGAAACGACAGCTGGGGTGGTAAGCTTGAAATTAAATCGTTTCGAACTGTGATCGGAGAAAAAATGAAGGTTAATTTCTTTGCTGGTCTGCGCCGGATTGTGGGTCAAAAAACAGTGGAAATCCCAATTTCAGAAGGTGCGACAGCGGACCAATTGGTAGAAGATGAGATTGTGCGTTGATATCCAGCACTCGAACGAGAATTATTAGACGAACACGGAAACCTGTATGGGCACGTGCATGTTGTGATCAACGGTAGAGACATTCGATATTTGGAAGGGGGGATGGAAAGAGTGATATCTTCCGCTGACAAGGTGAGCTTATTTCCTGCTATTGGGGGAGGTTGAAATCTGCCAGAGTGGGGATAACCGATTAATCGTGTATATTGGGAAGAAAATTAAGGTGGACTGCTCACTCCAGCAGTCCACCTATTAGTTTAGTAATCAGGGTAGGGATTGTGAGGGACCTGGTAATAAACTAGCTAGATAATCTCCAGCTCCTTTAATTTACTCTCGGGAACAACACCATCCTCCCAGCCACGCGCTTGGTAATATTCCTCGAGCATCAGGTCAAGTTCACAAACCTGTCCCTCTGAGCCAGGGCTAGTAGAGGGTTCATTGAGAAATCGCTCGGGCAAATAATCTGAGCCTTCCCGGAATCCAGCCAGGTTGTTGTAGTAGCGCTCTAGAGTAAAAACGCGTTCACCAACTTTGAGCAGGTAATCCGCATCAGCTGGAACACCGGTGATGGCGGCGAACTGGTCCGCAAATGTGTCCATCGATTCAGCGAAGGTCGCGAATTTACACACATCGAGGCAATCGGTTACTGTATGGACATTCTGGAAAATGATGGTGAGTTCGCCTTTCCCCTTCCATTCCAATGGATCGGTGATCTCGGCTGGACCAAGAACGTTACCAATAACCTCAGCTGCGGGGGTGTAGGCTCGCACATGGCACGCGCCACGGTTGCTGGTGGCATATCCAAGCCCCATGCCCTTAATACCGCGAGGATCATAAGCAGGGATAGCCATACCTTTGACGGTCATGGCGATCTCCGGGTGTCCAAAGTGTTTGGCAGTTCTTTCAGCGCCATCAGCGAGGATATCTCCGATTCCTTCGCGACCGGCGATTTTGGGAATCAGGGTCACCATTTCCTGGTGATCACCCCAATTGAGATTTTCACCACCATTGGTGTACCCTTTTTCAAAGGCTTCCATGTAGACACTCAGGACATTTCCCATTTCGATTGTGTCAAATCCATAATCGTTGCATAGAGCGATTAACTTGGCTACACTAGCCGCATCGTTGTTGTCGCAGTTGGCCCCAAACGCCCAGGCAGATTCGTACTCAAAGCTTTCCATGCGTGTGCCTTTGTAAGGCCCTTCGGTGATTTCAACCTCTTTCTTGCAGGCTACAGGGCAGGCATGGCAGGTCGGATTATTGACCAGGATGGTTTCTACTATGGTCTCTCCACTGATATCTTCATGAGGTTCGAAGTAGGTGAGCTGGGAATTCTTAGTGGGCAACGCGCCAATCTCATTGACCATATTCATTAATACATTGGTTCCATAGACCGACAGCCCACCCTTGCGCGGTGAGGTAACAATGCGTTCATCCTTTATCTGTGCCAGGCATTTGCTTTGCACCTCTTTCCAAAGTTCAAGATTGACAGCCTTGGGTATTTTCTTCTCAGCTTTGATCACTATGGCTTTAAGCTGCTTACTCCCGCCTACACATCCAGTTCCACCTCGTCCACTGGCTCGATCATCCTCGTTGATCCAGCAAGCGAATAGTGACAAGTTCTCTCCAGCCTGACCGATGGTGATGACACTCAAATCTTTCTCACCATACATCTCCTGGAAATATTTTACTGTGTCACGAATATTCTTTCCCCACACCGCTGAGGCGTCATGGAGTTCAACTCCCTGAACATTAACAAGTGCATAAACCGGTTTTTCGGCTTTACCCGAGAAGATTAAACCATCGAAACCAGCCCAGCGAAGACGGGCAGCGGACCAGCCACCATGATGGCTATCTGTGATTGTGTTGGTGAGGGGGGATTTAGTCACTACCGCCATCCGACCGCTCATGTTCACCTCGGTTCCGGTTAACGGTCCATTCATGAAGCACAGTATGTTTTCTGCTGAAAGAGGGTCGACAAGCGGACCGTTTTCGTACAGGTAACGCACGCCAAGCCCGCGCCCCCCAATATATTTTTGTGCCCATTCTTCCTGAATAGGTTTGTAAGAAATTTCTCCACCTGACAAATCAATATGGGCAATCTTATTCGCATAACCTCCACGTATCATCTGAGCCTCCCTTCTGCTTAAAAGAATTGGTCTCCCCCGGATTGAATATTTCTCATCGGATGAAAGCCTTTTTCACCAATTCCAATATAGCAAAAATTTTATTTAATTTCAAGTGACAAAAATCCTCATTTTAGATTAAAGATTGATTACTTGTGTTTTATGAAAATTTTTGTGTGATCAATTACAATTTTGTTATAATGCGGAAGAGTTGACCCATGATGTGAATGAGTGTATAAACAATTTTGTTGAATGATTAACTGCAGCTTGAGATGAAGTAAAATTAATTGATGATCCTAAGAAAGAGGGCAGCTGATGAGATTATTTTCACGTCGTAAGAAAGACAACCGTTTCTTGGAGCTATTGATCCAGCAGGCTGAGTTCACGGTTGAGGGATTGGAAGCACTGAAGCTGTACATGAAGCAACCGGATAGCGCCATAGCTGAGAAGATATCTAGGATTGAATCGGAAGAAGATGAGGTGCGGCGGATATTAATCGATGAACTCAACCGTACATTTGTTACGCCATTTGACCGGGAGGATATTTTTGCCCTCTCCTTGACGATTGACGATATCCTCGATTACGCAGAAGAAACGATCGACCGCATGGTCACCCTGAATGTAGAACCCAATCAATTTATTGAGCGAATGGTCTCTCTCTTAACTGATGCTGCCGTAGAGATATTGCGCGGCGTATCGGAATTAGTTGAACACCCCAATGTGGCCAATGATCACGCCGTACGGTCAAAAGCCCTTGAGAACCGGGTAGAACAGGTATACCGGGAAGCCCTGGCAGATTTATTTCGCGATCCAGAGGATTTAAATGGCGTGATGGAAATTCTGAAACTGCGTGAGATTTACCGCCATCTCTCCAATGCAGCTGACCGGGGGGATCAAGCTGCCAATGTCATTGGGGATATTGTCGTCAAGTGGTTGTAAATCAGGTTAATCGACGATTGGCGCAGAAAGCTTCCTGAGTTTCATACGCACTTCCCGCCACTGGATTTTCGATATTCCCAGCTTCTGACGGATTTTGTCCGGTTCCATCCCAGATTGCCAATCACTAAGAGCGCATGTCCAGCGGCACATCTCAAATGAGATGTGCTTTTCGAGCCCAGCCTGCACGCTGATATCCTCTAAGAGGTATTCCAATCGGCGGGGGGACCAGGGGAAGAGCTTATCGGTCAGGTTGTATTGCGCCTCGTATTCGGGATAAATCGCCAGCCAGCTTTCAGGGAGGGGGATCTTGCGTTCTTTAAAGCGGTATTGGGGGTTGGCGTAGCGCACGAAGACCAGCGCACCATCCGGCGCTTCTAAATCGATGTGATTGAGCCGCAGGGCGAGGATTTCACTTTTCTTCAAGCCGGTATTGAGCAACATGTCAAACAACGCCAGATAGCGGGAATCATGAGGCGCTTCGCGCCATAAATCCTCCGCTACCCGCAGCGCTTCGCGGACTTCATCCGGATTTAGAACTGTTGGCAGGGGGCTGATCACCGATTTTTGCACGACTTCTTCCGCGGGATCGACCAGAAGCACGCCATATTCATGCAGCCAGCGAAAAAAAGCCTTAATGGAGGTGATTCGCCGGGAAAGCGTCTTCGGGCTGCAGGGAACGCCGCGACCTTTCTGCATCCAGTTTAGGAAGTTATTCAAATCTGTGGTGGTGATGCTGCCCAGGGTTCGGTCCGGGGGCAGGTAGGAAGCGAGCAGGTTGAGATCGCCAACAAAAGCTTTGATCGTGTTCGGGGAACTACCCTGGTCTTCAAGATAGAAGCGCCAGGCGTTGATGGCCGGGATCAATGTGGTATGAGTTGAAATATGAGCGCTGGGTAGATCGCTGACTTCTTGGGGGGACATGTAAGCCTCAAATTCATTGCGGATAGGTTATTCGTATAGCCGTAATTAGAGGTAGTTTAGTCGATAAAGGTATGGCTGTCAATAACGCTCACTTCTGAAAGTTTTTGAATGAATGATATTGGAGAATTGAGAGGTGCTGCTCAGCTATTGGGACCTAAATGGAATGGTGTAATTCTAGTCTAAATCTATTAATCTGAAAGGGCCAATATAAAAGGGCGTTTAACTCAATAGCACCTGATCTGGATCAAGAATTTATGCGATTAAAACCGAGCTCGGGTCCTATACGCCGCATGGCCAGAATGACATTGCTGACATGATCCCATAAATCTACCTCGAACTCCTCTGCCGCGCGGGCGATCTCCTCTCGGTTGGCGCCAGACGCAAAATTGCGATCCTTCCACTTCTTTTTCACCGATTTGACTTTCAGATCATCCAATGAACGGGAGGGTCGCACCAGGGCTACAGCGGTGATCAATCCGGTGATCTCATCACAGGCATAGAGCGCTTTCTGCATCAGAGTCTGGCGAGGGACGCCAGTGTGGTCTGCATGGCTGAGTATAGCTTGAACAATTTCCTCCGGGACACCATTTTCCCTTAAAATCGGAGCTCCAGCCTGGGGATGCTTGTCAAGTGACGGATGAATCTCCCAATCGAAATCATGCAGCAGTCCGGTGTTTCCCCACAGCTCCTGATCCTGATCGTATTTCTCGGCATAAAGACGCATGGCGGCTTCAACAGCTAACATGTGGCGGAGAAGATTCTCATTGGAGACATATTGTTCTATGATCGCCAGGGCGTCAGTGCGGTTCATTGGGCCTCCTGGGGGAAAATGGGTTCCGGGTTTCCAAGAATCGGCTGCGGTTGGGAGATATGGATCTGCCAAAGGGCGACAACTGTAGCTACCGATTCACGCAGATTCCAGAATGTCTGAGATGAACGGCGATACTGGCGAAGATCAGCAGGCACGCCAACCGCAGTGACACCGAGTAAATTGCAGGTATATAAGGCACGCGGCAGGTGAAAAGATTGGCTGACCAATATAGCCGATTCGAGGTTAAAAATCTCTCGTGCTCGATAGCATGTGTCGTAGGTGCGTCTGCCAGCATAATCGAGGATGATATCTTCATCGGGGATGCCTAAACCGATGGCATAGTCCCGCATAGCCCCTGGCTCATTGTGGCTGGGAGTGCTGTTATCACCACTCATGAGCAGCTTTTCTGCCTTCCCGGAGTTGTATAGGCCAGCGGCAGTGGCTACTCGATCTCTCAGAACTGGTGTTGGGGATCCATCCCTGTAGAGACCAGCACCGAAGACGATCGCGACCTGACCAGTGGGGGTTTTCTCTGGTTCGTAGAGTCGCGATCCGGCATATACGCGCGTCAACATGCGTGGAACTGTCCCAGCGACCAGGAGGAGAACCAGCAGGAGAATAAACAAGCCAAAGATGATTTTAATCGCTTTGCTCAGCACGGGCGAATTTTACCATGCCGAGAAGGTAACTACCTGATACCAAATGATATCAGGTAGTGGGGGCAGGTATAGAAACACCCTGGACGGGTACCAGCCTGCCCTACATATGGAGGTAGGAAAGTGGTGTTTTGTTATTTTTGGACAGACGACTAAGATAAGACGTGGTCTTGTTTCGAATATTTACTTATACAAATCGCTTGCGCAGGATCGAGCTGGTGTAATCCATGGTTGCCACCACGATGGCGATGGCGATCATCTGGGTGCTGGCAGCCCGGTAATCGAGCAGGCGGATATTTTGCTGCAGCAAAAAGCCGATCCCACCACCACCAGCGAAACCGATGATCGTGGACATACGTACATTGATATCCCAGCGGTACATGGTGAAGGAAATATATGGCGTAACGATTTGGGGCACGACGGCGTAGACGATGGTTTGGATGCGGTTGGCGCCGGTAGCCTGCACAGCCTCAAGTGGGCCGGGAAGAATACTCTCGACTTGTTCAGAATACAGCTTGGCCAGGGCCGCAGTGGTGTGCAGTCCTAAGGCCAACGCCCCAGCAAAGGGTCCAATCCCAACCCAGACGACGAAGATGATCACATAAATCAATGGTTCGATAGAGCGGGTGGCGTTGAGCAGGGTGCGGGTGATGGTGTAGATCACTGATCCAATCGGCAGCGCTCTTTTGGGAGTCACCCAAAGAGCCAACGCCATCCCAAGTAAAGCACCCACTCCTGCAGGAATGTAAAAGGTTCTGGTCAGGTCGCCAATTTGGTACAACCAATCGATGCCTGCTCCAACCAGAGCGAAAACAGTCGCCCCAGCGATCCCAGAAACGATAACGTTGATAAATTTCACTGCATTTGGTGACCAGCTGTCAGAGACAAGTTGACCGATGCGACCGCTAAAGCTGCCCAGTACCCCGCCGACAGCCATGGCTGCCAGGGCCGGGGTGATCATACGAAAAATGTCAGACAATTGGAAGACGAAGTTGCCCAGGAAACCGAATGGGCCCAGGTTATCCTCTAAGTAATCGCCGATATAGAATCCAAGGTAAGCAATAAAGTTAAAAACGAAGAGCACCAGCCCAGCAGCGACTGCCAAAGCTAACAGGCGAGCGATCCTCACTGATAGCTTTGGTTGCTTAATTTCCTCAGCGGGGACAGCCCACCTGACGATCAACCAGATCACCAGGGAGCTGATCAGAATCCCAACCAGTATCACAATGATGTCCTCAGAGAGACTCTCGCTGAATCCGCCGATCCAGCGGGCTACCTGGATTCCCAACCCAATACCTACCGTCCAACCCAATACCGATAGGGCAACACTGGTCAGGGGGCTTTTCACCTCCTCCATTAAGTTGCGCGCAGCCAGGAAGCTGATGAATATGGCCAGCAAGGTGCCGAAGGTGGTCGCCAGCAGGGCTAGAAAGACGGTTTCCAGGATTTTATCGATCGTGGACCATGCTAAAGGTGAGAGGCGTGGTGAGCCCACATTCATGCGAGCGGTGGCGCGTATAATTTGGGCTTCTTCGACTGGCTGGCGATTGGGCAGCTCGGTTTTTATTTCGAACTCGCCATCCGAATTTGTTTCAAAGTTGCCGATCTGCAGTTTTGCGCCACTGGGGGGGATGAAATTCAGTGGCCCTCTGGTTTCCGGTATGAAGTTGAAGCCATTGATGGTAACGAATTCTTTCGGACCCGCGCATGGTGGGTCGACGACTATGTAAGGACCTGATTTATCCACTTCAATCTCTGGCTCACCGTCCTCAGGACAGGGCATGTAAAAGGGGACCTCGACATCCATCTCTTCCTTATCATATTCAATGATGTCCGGGTGAGCCAAGGCTCGTAATATACGGGTGAGTTGGGTAAGCCGCTCCTCGGAGCGTGTGGTCTCGAAATTTACATCGGTGACGCTGAACGCAAAGGCATATACCACAAGAACCACGATGATAGCGACAGCGATGCCGATGGATCGAAGTAAAGATCGCTCTTTTTTCACAGTGTCACACCTCAACCGATTCGTTCGGCTTCTTTACCATATATCTCTTTGAATTTCTCGTCATCGATCTCTCCAGGTGGTCCATCAAACATAAGTAACCCCTCGTTGAGGGCGATCGCCCGGTCAGCGTAGCGGTGCACCAGATCCAGGAAGTGCAAACTGCATAAGATCATCACTCCGTCTTCTTTGTTGATCTGTTCAAGGTACTGCATGATCGTATGGGCCAGTACGGGGTCGAGGCTGGCCACTGGCTCGTCGGCCAGGATCATCTCAGGCTCTTGCACCATGGCCCGGGCGATGCCCACCCGCTGCTGCTGCCCGCCGCTCAATTCATCGGCGCGTTTATAAGCCTGGTCGGTGATGCCCACCCGCTCCAGCTGCTGCATAGCCAGATCGATATCCTTTTTGGGAAATCTGTTGAACACGCTCATGAAAGGGTTGACATAGCCCAACCGACCGGCCAGCACATTGGTGAGTACCTTGGAACGGCTGACCAGGTTGAAATGCTGGAAGACCATGCCCATTTTGCGGCGAATGCGCAGCATTTCATCCTGGCTGGCCCTGGTGATATCCACCCCATTCCAGACGATCTCACCAGCGGTCGGTTCGACCAGGCGGTTAATACAGCGCAGCAGGGTGGACTTCCCAGAGCCGCTCAAGCCGATGCAGGCCAGGAATTCTCCGGGTTCAACTTTAAAGCTGACCTTGTCGAGGGCCAGGACGTCTCCGGGGTAGATTTTGGTTAGATTCTTTACTTCTAGCATATGTTTGATTTACACCGATCTCTTATGTAAGAATTGAAAGTGGAACTGATTAGAATTAACCCGATTTGCAGTTGTTCCTATCCTTTTATAGAGAAAAAATGTCACTCTGAGCGACTGAAAGGAGCGAAGAGTCCCTATCAATGCCATCCGGAAAAAGCGCGCAGCGGAGTGAAGAATCTCCAGGTCTGTTGCCGAGACTCTTCCCCCCGGTCTGTCCGACCAGGGACAGGCCCCCGGTCTGTCCGACCAGGGACAGGCCCTCGGTCCGTCCGACCAAGGACGGGGCTGGCGCTCCAGAGTGACAAACATAATATTCACATTTGACAGAGCACTAATCTCCTGAAGACTAAGGTAGCAGCTTAAGGTAAGACTACCTAAGTAAGTGGTACTCTCGTTAAATTCGGATAGAAACCTGACAGGTTTCGGACTGGTTACATAAAGTTGTAATTACTATTGTTATGTAAAATGCACCCAGATATTCGAGTATTCGTAAACCTGTCAGGTTTTCAGTTACTTAGCGAGAATACCAGTAAGTGTTGGAAATTAAATTCAACCAATTACTCTTGGTGTCATTGCGAGTGTCTCCACCCCGAAAACGGGGCTCAAACAGAAAGAAACAAAGTAGTTTCTTAGTAGGAGCGTAGCGACGAAGCAATCTCATAAAAACGGGCTAGGTTTACGCTTATTTTCGGGGATTGCCCCGCTGAAAAAAACGGGACAGGCTTCGTCGGGCTTCGCCCTCCTCGCAATGACATTATGACATTCTGTCGAGATTTTCTTGACGATATTAGATAAATAAACGAAATAATCTCCTATTTTTAATTAGCCCCGGGTCGTCTGTACCCGGGGCTAAAAAAATTGAGCGAAAGGATTTACTCGCCGACGTTCTCCAGCGTGATCCCTTGCGCTTCCATCATGATGCGAATGCCGTCGAAGTTCTCATCGAAGATCGGACCTGCTCCAGTCCATCCGTAAAAGTCTTCGGAGCAGATCGTCTCTGCATCTACCTGGCAGGCATCCGATGCAAGGTAGTTGAGAATGGCTGTAATGATGTTTCCTTTGAGTTCCTCAGGGAATTCGGGCGACCAGGACATCGTGTCGTTGGGAATCTCATTCGTGAGGGCCAGGATGCGCACTTTCTGAATTACGTCTGGTGCTTCCTCGCGGATCAGCTGGCGGGCATCCATAACCCGGTAGGGGCCGCAGTATAATTTGTTTTCCTCATTCACGGCACACTCTTCAACCAGCTCATCGGGGATATCGGGGGGATCACCAATCTTCCACTCGCCATCCGTTATTTGTGGAACGCTGTAGAAGTTGGTACCGAAATCAACTTCGCCATTGTATACCGCCCGTGCTGTTTCTCCATGACCGCCGGTCTCCACCTGATCGCCAACGGTGATCCCCGCGGCAGCCAGTTCAGCTGCTGGGTAGAGGTAGCCGGAGGTGGAGGTGACTTCGCCAAATCCCCAGGTCTTACCCTCCAGGTCCTCCAGGGTCTGGATATCGCTGTCGCGCTGGACGATATACTGGGTCCAGTAGATGTTCCAGCCATAGCGCTCCGATGCCAGGGCGGGTTCCACACCGCACAGCTGGTTGGCGAGCGCGTAGCCCATGGCGGGGATGAAGGCGATCGTATCCGTCGGGGAAGCGCACATCTCCTCGATAGTCGCGGCATAGGAAGTGGGCACGCTGACCTCGTAGACCAGGCCAGTAGCTTCGCTGAGCATTTCCTCTATGGCGTCGCCGCTCTCGATCATGAAGTCGACGTTGACGGATGGCACGAACAAGACCTTGATCGGGTGATCCTCTGTGCCAATTTCAACCTCTTCCTCTTCGTAAGCACCTGCACCGAGATCACCGAACAAAGCAGCGATGTCATCTTCTGACATGACAAACCACTTAGCATTTATCTCATCCAGGAATCCATCTTCTCTCATCGCGGCCAGGACCGCGTTGAAGGGTTCCACCAGGTCGCTGCCCTGGGGGAAGATGAAGCCCAGTTCATCAAACGAGATTGAAGGACCAACCAGTTTCAATTGATCCGCATAGACACCAACGTATCCCAGACCAGCAATTTCGTCGATGATTACACCATCAACATCGCCGGAAAGCAAGGCCTGAATAGCAAGGGGGAATGTATCGGTAGCCAAGATTCGATCGTCCGGTAGGAACTTCAAAGCTGCGTTGTAGTTGGTGGTTCCTACTTGCTCAGCTAACATTGTATCGGGATCAGCTGCCAGCTCGTCAGCAGATTCGAAGCGATCATCATCAAGCTGGACTAATAAGCGTTGATCGATGCTCACATAGCCGTCGGAGTAATCGACCTGCTTGGCGCGCTCCTCGGTGATGGTGATTCCGTCGGCAGCCATGTCAAACTGTCCATCGGCCACGGAGGCGATCATCGTATCCCAACCGAATTCGATATATTCAGGTACGCAATTCAGACGGACGCAGGCTTCATTGAGGAAGTCGTAATCCCAGCCAGCTGCCTCGCCGGTCGCTAAGGCCTCGAAGTTGAAAGGTATGAAGGCGTTCTCGACGGCGATGGTGATCACCCGCCCACCCAGATCGGGCAGCAACATCTCTTCTTCGGGTTCCGGTTCGGGTGGTTTGGTGGGTTCGGGTTCTACTGCCTCCGGTTCCGGAGTGGGGGTGGCTGCCGGTGCACAGGCTGCCAAGACCATGCTGGCCACAATCAATATACTAATCAATAGAAAAATTTTCTTCATTTTGGTTTTCTCCTCCAGAGAAATATTTTAGAATTTTCATTCGGGTTATTGGTTTTGGTTTTTCCTAATACACCTCCTTTCGATGAAAAGGGAAAGTTGCGAAGTGCATCTCACGTCTCTTCACTAACAGCCATGCGCCGTTCCATGTATTTGACCCCCATGGAGAGAATCAGCGTAATGCTTAGATAAAGGAAAGCCACCGTATTATAGGTCTGAGGATAAAGGAATGAAGCCGCGGAGTATTTCTTGCCCAGCTGTGTGATCTCGCCCACACCCAATACCGAGACCAGGGAAGATTCTTTTAACATCGAGATAAAGTCGTTCCCTAAAGGTGGCATGATACGGCGTAGCGCTTGTGGCATCACCACATAGCGCATGGTCTGAAACCAACTTAAGCCTAGTGCGTTGGAGGCTTCCAGCTGGCCTTTCTCGATGGATTGGATGCCGCTGCGAAAGACCTCCGACGAGAATGCACCGTAGTTAATCGCCAGGGCAATGATACCACGGATG
Source organism: Chloroflexota bacterium (assembly GCA_030669775.1). Taxonomy (GTDB): domain Bacteria; phylum Chloroflexota; class Anaerolineae; order Anaerolineales; family UBA4823; genus PFL25. The sequence goes on from DAOVCZ010000001.1 coordinate 30,773, forward strand.
ACAAAACTGACTCCGCGCGAGGTCAGACTGCTCAATGCGTTGTCAGCAGCCAACCAGCCCATGCTGACCATCCAGTCGCCTAAAGAGTTAAGCAGATTGATGCTGGCTGGGATGATCACTAAGGCAGTGTAGAAAATGAGCACGATCACCGGAATCCCGCGGATGATCTGCACATACAGCGTGGCTAGATTTCTGGCGATCACACTAAAGATATTACTGCCTTCTGACATCTGGGCAAAGGCAGTGATCAAGCCGATGATTATGGATAAAGAAAATGAAACCAGTGTGACAATGACTGTCAACCGGATGCCGGCAATCAGGTAGACGATGATATTCTGGTAGGTGGCGTTGGTGGTGAAACTGTAAACCAGCAAGACCCCCATTAAAGCCAAGAATAATCCCCACCAGGGGAAATCCGCCAGGCGATCGGTGATGCGAGTCTGCACCAAGGGGGTTGCTTCACTGGTTTTTGGGGGAGCTGTGGGTTGGGCGCTCAATATGATTTTCCTGACACTCAGGCTAATCTGGATAAGAATACAATGTTTGAATTAATGAAGACAACAATTAACCCAATAGATAATCGCAGTGGTTGACTGCATGGGGAAGGAGTCATAGTTTGCCAGGTCTGGATGCGCATTGAACGAGCGCTGTTCACAAACTAATAAATGATAACGCGAATTGTTGCCAAAGGCAAGTGACATTACTAACTGGTAGCAATTTTAAGGGTAGATTCAACCTCTTGCGTCTTGTCAGGGGCGCGGTTACAATGCCTACCAGATGGACACTGACCAGAAATACCAGGGTACCCTGGATTACTTATACAGTTTTATCGATTACAGCCTGCAGAAGACCTTCCGCTATTCTCCAGAAAAATTCGATCTGGATCGCATGCGGGATTTTATGGCAGCGCTTGGCAATCCGCAAAACGATTATAAGATCCTGCATGTAGCCGGAACGAAAGGTAAAGGCTCGGTCTCGGCTCTTTGCGCCAGTGCGCTCAAAGAGAGCGGAGCCCGGGTTGGGCTGTATACCTCTCCCCACCTTCAGGATTATGCGGAACGAATCCAGGTCGATGGAATTCCTATCCCACATTACGATCTGATCACCCTGGTGGAGGAGATCAAACCCAATATCGCCGCCAGCCCTGAAATAACTACCTTTGAGATCACAACCGCACTGGCATTTCTTTATTTTGCGCGGCGCAAAGTGAGCGCGGCGGTGATGGAAGTCGGTTTGGGAGGCCGGCTGGATGCAACCAATGTTTGTGTGCCGGAGGTGACCGTGATCACCTCTATCTCCTACGATCACACCGATCTGCTCGGCGAGACGTTGGCTGAAATTGCTGGGGAAAAGGGAGGCATCATCAAACCAGGCGTAGCGGTGGTTGTCTCACCCCAGGAAGAGGAAGCTCTCCAGGTTATCAAGAGCATTGCGGTAGAACGGGGGGCGCCCCTGATCCAGGTGGGCGGGGATTACCTTTACCAGCAGCTGGACAGATCTTTACAGGGTCAGAGCCTGCAGGTGTGGCACAAGTCTGAGCCAGCCAGTGAGGATGGATCGACACCATCTGGGAAGGACCCAGATCGGGAACCAAAGCGTTTAACGATCCCCTTGTTGGGAGTTCACCAGCTGGAAAATGCAGCTACCGCCTACGCAGCCTTGCAGGTCGTTCGCCAGAACGGTATTCAGGTAACTGATTTGGGAATCAGCCAGGGATTTCGCAGTGTGAATTGGCCAGGGCGCTTCGAGATCTTGCAGCACGATCCCCCTGTGATCATCGACTCGGCCCACAATCGTGATTCAGCAAAGAAGCTGCGTGCGGTCTTAGAGGATTATTATCCAGGGATGCCTGTCGTGCTGGTGTTTGGCGCCTCGGAAGACAAAGATATTAAAGGCATGTTGGCAGAACTGGGACCCTGCGCGCGCAAGATTGTGACCACCAAATCCACTCATCCCAGGGCTGCTGATCCGGGGAAGTTAGTTGAAATCGCAAACGAAATAGGCTGCCCGGCGTTCTCGACCCCTTCAGTCGAAGAGGCCTTAGACGAGGCAGCGCTTTTGACTGGTGGAGAAGCAGTTATTTTGGTGACTGGATCTATTTTCGTGGCTGCTGCTGCCCGCTCTGCATGGCTGACCTGTTCGAGTGAGAAAAACTTATCGTATACTGGAAATAAAATATGAGAAACCGAGATTGGTTTTTGAGAGAAGACGAAGACGAATTTGGGGAAACCCTGCACAGGCGCACCGAAGAGCTTTACGGCGTCCAAGATGCACTATCCGAAAAGGATGGGTTAATCGAGTGCCCGGCAATACCTTTGCGCGATCTGGTGATTTTTCCCCGGATGGTTTCCCCAATATTTGTGGGGCGTGAAGCATCGCTCTTAGCGATCGAAGACACGCAATTGGAAGATCAAACCATGATCGCGCTCTTGCAGCGCGATCCGGACCAAGATGATCCTGGACCGGGAGATTTTTATCCAATTGGGGTAGAGATTGCGGTCGGTCGATTATTAAGCATGCCGGATGGATCAAGCTCTGCGCTGGTGCAGGGCCGACGCAGGTTGGAGATCATCGAGTTCAGCCAGCTTGAACCGTTTCAGGTGGTTCGGGCAAGGCGCATCTTTGAACCAACCGAGGTAAACCAGCAGATGGATGCCACCATGCGAACCACTCTTGAGCTGTTCCAACGCGTTATCCAGCTGGATCGCAGCCTGCCGGAAGAAGCTTACCTCTATGCATTGAATATTGAAGAACCAGGCTGGTTGGCGGACATGATCACGACCACTGTCGCACCTCCGATTGAAGAACGGCAGGAATTGTTGATGATCCCTGAACCGTTAGAGCGACTGCGACGAGTAGTTAAGATGCTCGCACAAGAAGCAGATGTTTTGGAATTGGAAGATGAAATCCACACCAAGGCTCAAGGAGAGGTGGACCGCACCCAACGGGAATATTACCTGCGAGAGCAAATGAAGGTCATCCAGTCGGAATTGGGTGAAGGAGATCCCTGGTCCCGGGAGATCAATGAGCTGCGCAGTCGCATTGAGGGTGTCAGCTTACCTGAAGAAGTCCAAGTTCGGGCACTCAAGGAAGCGGACCGCTTGAGCCAGATGCCACCGCTTTCTCCAGAGGTCGGCATCATCCGTACCTACCTGGAGTGGATCCTGGAGTTACCCTGGACGGAGGCAACCGAGGATAACCTGGATGTTCCCCATGCGAGTAAAACCTTGGAGGAATACCATTATGGTCTACCCCGGATCAAGGATCGCATCCTGGAATATATCGCAGTCCGCAGCTTGAGCCCAAAGCGCGCCCGCCAGCCGATATTATGCTTCGTCGGAGCACCTGGCACAGGCAAGACCTCGTTGGGGAAATCGATCAGTGAGGCCTTGGGGCGTAAGTTTGTGCGCCTCTCGCTGGGTGGAGTGCGAGATGAGGCAGAGATTCGCGGGCATCGCCGAACTTATATTGGCGCGCTGCCGGGACGGATTCTGCAGACCATGCGCAGGGCAGGAAAGGTCAACCCGCTCTTCATGTTGGATGAAGTCGACAAGCTGGGGCAAGACTTTCGGGGTGATCCGGCTGCAGCTTTACTCGAAGTCCTCGACCCAGAGCAGAATCATACCTTCTCTGACCACTACCTTGAGTTGCCGTATGACCTATCCAAGGTCATGTTTATCACCACTGCCAATACCACTGCGACTATCCCCTTCGCCCTGCTCGACCGCATGGAGTTGATCGAGTTTCCAGGTTATATCGAAGAGGAGAAGATCGAAATTGCCCGTCGTTTTCTGATCCCTCGCCAAATGGAGGAGAACGGATTGCAGGGTAAAGAATTCCAGTTCACCGAGCTGGCTTTGAAAAGGCTGATCCGTGAATATACTTATGAAGCCGGAGTGCGTAATTTGGAGCGGGAGATCGGGCGTATTTGCCGAAAAATCGCCCGCCTGAAGGCAGAAAAGAAACGCTACCCACATCGCGTCGGGTCAGCATCAGTGGAACGTTTTCTTGGCCCTCCCCTATTTTTCAACCTGGAAGCAGAGCGGCGGAACGAAGTGGGCGTTGCGACCGCTATTGCCTGGACAGTCAATGGGGGTGAGATCATGCCAGTTGAAGTATTGCTGGTTGATGGCAAAGGAAATCTGCAGATTACCGGTCAGATTGGCAATGTGATGCAGGAGTCTGCCCAGGCCGCACTTTCGTATCTCAAGTCTCGCGCCAAAGAATTAGCAGTCACCTCGAATTTATTTGACAACATAGACATCCACATTCATATCCCAGAAGGTTCGATACCAAAAGATGGCCCCAGCGCAGGGATTACGATCGCCACGGCGTTAATATCCGCTTTCACCGGTCGTAAGGTGCACAAGGAAGTCGGTATGACCGGAGAAATTACCTTGCGCGGGCGGATATTACCGGTGGGTGGTGTACGGGAGAAAGTGCTTTCCGGACACAGGGTTGGATTAAAAACCGTGATTTTGCCCAAACGCAATGACAAAGATTTGGTAGAAGTACCCAAGCAGGTTCGATCTGAACTGGAGATCGTCCTTGTTGACCATATGGATCAGGTTTTGGATATCGCTTTACTGCCCTCCAAAGCGAGTCGCAGAAGCCGGGCCTCGAAATCTGGGCCATCCTCAGTGGATACCCCTGCCAAATCCAGCGGAGAACAGCCTGCTGTTCGTCCAGGAGCATAACTGCAAGTTGGATCGGTACTTCACCTTACCTCAGAGACAATTCCTCAAGTGGAATCAGCTGATTTTGATATTTACCCGCTTCTAGCCCAAGGTATGGCACCGGATCTGCACTGGTGTTTAGAGGAAGTGCAAATGGGGGAATTGGCTGCCACACTTGTCGCCATGGCAAACACAGCGGGCGGCACACTTTTCTTAGGTATCAATCCACAGTCAGGAAAAATCCGTGGGGTGCAGGACGTCCCCTCTGCCCTTGATCGCGTCTTCCGGGCATGTTTGTTTGTTGAACCGACCCTGGTAATACCTGTTCCTAAAACACACCGGGTCGCTCAAGTTGAGGTGGTGGAAATCATCGTGCCCCAAGGGTTGCCTCATATCTACAGTTTGGAGGGACGTTATTATTGGCGGGAAGGCAGGCAGTCAAACCCAATCCCACCCCGTCATTTACGCCAATTACTGGTCGAAAAGGGACTGGTGCTGTTCGAGTCTCGCACTCCTCCAGACATTACTGATCAGGATTTGGATGCCCAGCAGATAGAGGCGTATGCCGAAGCGTATTATGCTGCGGTGAAAGTTCCGCAGGGGGACACCCGATCTACGTTTGAGGATCTCCTGCTGCAAAGGGGATGCCTGCAGAAGGTAAATGGTGAACTACGCCCGACGAATGCAGCACTCTTATTGTTTGGTCGCTCTCCCCAAAGATGGCTGCCAGCTGCCCATATCCTGGCGGCTCGATTCACCGGACATTCTTTTGGCGATCGCTTTATCAAACAAGAGATAAATGGTTCATTACCTTCTCAATTACAGCAGGTCGAAAAATTTTTGCGGGCTAACTTACAGAGCGTAGTTCGCATGATCGGGTTGCAGCACCAGGGTGCATTGGAATACCCATTTGAGGCGGTCCGTGAATTGGTTGTCAATGCGATCGCCCACCGGGATTACAACATCCAGGGGGATGGTATCCACTTGAATCTCTTCTCGGATCGATTGGAAGTGACCTCTCCAGGTGGTCTTCCTGGACCGGTGACGATCGATAACATCATGGAGGCTCGTTTCTCCCGCAACCCAGTCATCGTTCAGGTGCTGGCAGATCTGGGTTATGTCGAACGGCTGGGATACGGATTAGATCGGGTGGTTTCCTTAATGCGAGAAAATTCACTTTCACCACCCAGGTTTGAAGAAGTCGCGGGAGCATTCCGAGTCACACTCTACAACACTCCCGCAGAAGAGTTCGCTCTACCTGATATGTCCCGGTACCAGCTGCTCGATATTAATCCCCGCCAGATATCTGCTCTCAATTACCTGGGAACCCGCCGGCGGATAACAAACCGTGAATTCCAGGAGCTGTGTCCGGATGTGCATCCAGAAACCCTGCGCCGGGATTTGGCAGATCTGGTGTCGCGAGGGGTTTTGCTGAAGATTGGGGATAAAAAATCCACCTATTACATTCTCAAGTAACAGGTTCTGGCCAGCAATTTCCAATTCCGCCTTTGAGTAAGGATTATTGGGAATTCAGGAAGTGTTGAGCGATTACGGTCCTGATGCGATATCGATGATCTGGTAAATGCTTCTGGAGGAACGGTCAACCAAATAGAGCTCTCCCTCTTCATCCTCGCCAAAGCTGGATATCTGATAAGAAGTATTTTCGAGTTCCTGGTTTTGCCAGGTGCTTCCAGTTTTTAGCAGCCCCCAGATCCTCCCTGAACAATAATCTCCACCGAGATTACTGACAGGATTTACTTAAGTGTTCGTCAAAGGTCTCTGAAAACGTATGTCTCCCAGAATCATCACAGGTTGCTCGGAAGTAGTAGTACGGGGACTGAGCGGGGAATGCTACTGCACGCAGGGCGCGAATTCCAGGATTGGCGATCGGTCCTGGGGGTAAGCCAGCATAGAGGTAGGTATTGTAGGGTGAGTCAAATTGTAAATCGCGACTGCTCAGGGGATTCGTCCACCAGGTATTTTGTTTCTGGTTGAATCCGCGGGCATACTGGACGGTAGAATCAGCTTCCAATGCCATCCCGATCGCCAGGCGGTTGAGAAAAACGGAGGCGATCATGGGCATTTCTTCAGCCACCACTGCTTCGCGCTCCACAATCGAAGCCAATGTGACAGCTTGATAAACATCCAAACCCTGAGC
>DAOVCZ010000089.1 GCA_030669775.1 Chloroflexota bacterium
ATACATACCTCATTATTTTGAATCCTCTTTAGGGTGGAGACGAATTCACCTCAAGGTTTTATCTCACCGATGCGGTTCCCGTTCACACTGATCAGGGATTCTCTGCTGCTAAGAACACCAATAGGGATCTCTTCTGCAAATGGTTCCAGAACTTGAATGCAAATTTCATCGGGGTCAAATACAGAATAGACTTCGAAATCGATCCTTGAACTGTCACTAGATTGCGATACCACGACTCGTAATTGATGACAGGGAGTCGGCAAGGCACCGCGAATACTCAATCTAAATTGGGGGGGATCGCTTTCCAGCGTGATGATTTTTACACTGGTCAGCTCGACCTCCCCGCGCTGCATTCTTGAATCACTAGGTTGTGGATCCCAAGGAGCTGAAGTAGGTCCCTGTGTCGGAGAAGCAAATCCAGCACAGGCAGATAACAGGATGCAACAGAAGATGATGGATAGACTGGTATGGTGAGGCATGTTCTCCTCGAAGATTCAGGGCAGGTTGATCAGATAGACGCTGGAGAGGGTTCCGCAGTTCCTGAATCAGCCTTTAATCACAACTACCGGACGTAGACGCGCGACTTTGTTGGCGATACCAGCACCATGGACAGTTTCGACAACGGCATCGACATCCTTATAGGCTTGAGGTGCTTCTTCCGCTAATCCGGCCATCGAACCGGCACGAATATGGATGCCTCGGGACTGCAATTCTTTTAGCAAATCTTCTCCCCAGATCAACTTTTTTGCCTTACTGCGGCTCATTGTACGACCAGCGCCGTGGCAAGAGGAGCCAAAAGAACGCTGCATGCTTTCCGCTGTGCCTACTAGAACCCAGGAGGCAGTGCCCATGCTTCCAGGAACCAGCACCGGCTGGCCTATAGAACGATATTCGGCCGGTAATTCCTGGAAACCAGGTCCGAAAGCCCGTGTTGCTCCTTTTCGATGCACACAGACTTCAACAGGCACCCCATCAACCTCATGGGTCTCGATTTTACCCATATTGTGCGTGATATCATAAACCTGGTGAAGATGCCAATTGTGAACTTTTCCGGCCAAAGCTTCTTCGAACGCCTGACGGGCAAAATGGACCAATACCTGACGATTTGCGAAGGCGTAATTCGCGGCACCCCGCATGGCACCTAAGTAAGCCTGTCCCTCAGGGGAATCAAGAGGGGCACAGACTAATTCACGATCTGGCAACTGGATCGAATAGCGTTTCACAGCTGACTGGAATTCACGAACATAATCTGTGCAGATTTGGTGCCCGAATCCACGCGAGCCACAGTGGATCATCACAACCAGGTGACCGGTGATGAGACCCATAACCTGGGCAGCCTGCGGGTGGAAGACTTGATCGACGACATCGACCTCGATGAAATGGTTTCCAGCACCTAAAGTTCCCAGCTGGGGGCGACCGCGATCTTTAGCACGCTTACTGATCATGGTGGGATCAGCACCTTCAAGGCGACCGTGTTCTTCTGTGCGGCGCAAATCCGCTTCAGTGGCATAGCCACGCTGTAAAGTCCACTGGCTGCCATCCCGGATAACTTTCTCCAGCTCAACATTCTTCAATCTTAAATGACCTTTTTTGCCTACCCCGCTGGGACACAGATGATTGAGGGTGTTTGCCAAATCGGATAGGTGATTTTTAACCGCATCAAATTCGATCTGTGAAGCCAATAGTCGCACACCGCAATTGATGTCGTAGCCGATGGCACCTGGGGATATGATGCCGTGAGGGAGACGAGTTGCGGCGACTCCGCCAATCGGAAAACCATATCCCTGGTGCACGTCTGGCATGACCACTACCCGGTCAACCAGACCCGGAAGGGTAGCCGCATTGGTCGCTTGTTCAAGCGATTTATCATTTTTGATCTGTTCAAGCAGTTGACGGGTAGCGAATATTCGCACCGGGACGCGCATGTCTGGGCGATATGATTGGGGAATTTCCCATTCAAAGCGGTTGATCCGCTGTAAATCTTGGAGACTAACCATGGCACTACCTCCGAAGACCACTGGAAATGATCGGATTAGGATTACACGTCAAAAACAATGTTCGCAATCAACCCACGTTCGGATTCTCTAATAATCAGGTTGTGGTAGGTGGCAGCTTTGATCTCTTTTGAAATTGATTCAAGTTTTGCACCGCTGACCAGGGCGATTAATTGGTTACCCTTGAATTGCAGCTCGTATTGATCAAAGGCCAGTCCTTCTGATTCGGTCAGGAAGATCAACTCCGTAAGAAAATCAATCAGCAAAGTTTCCGGCTCTTGGAAAGAGAATTCAATCTTGCGGTTGAGACGGGGATGGGAAGATAGTTTTGCTTCAGCAAGATGATACATGCCACGAGCTGCCTGCACCAACAGGGTGCCAAGATCGGGCGCCCAAACCTCCAATTCCCAATCGGCAGTATGGGCGATCTCTCGGAATCCGAAATGAGATTTTGGGTGCATATTTCCAGTATACCATTCAGTTTTTAAAGCATGAAGACATCAAACTGCTCGAGGAGGTGAATACGTAAACAATTTTCGTCGATGACGGCGTTTGATCAAACTTGCAGGAAGATCAGCTTCCTTCTATAATAAAGCCTTGATCATGAGTTCATTAAGCGAAAAACTCAGCAACCTCGAAGCCCGATTACAAAGCTTGATCGAGAAGGGCACAACGCGGATTCTGCCGAAGGCAAGCAACCAAGCTGGTATTAGCTCCAAGATAGTTGCTGCCATGCAGTCGAGCATTAAATCTGATGAATCTGGGCAGCTCATTGCCGCGGATTTGTACATCCTTATGGTTGATGTGGAGACCGCACAATTGTTGGTAGAAGATCTATCAATGATAGAGGAATTGAGTGAGCTAATTCTAGAGGTTGGGATAGAATCTGGGGTGCGATTCCTGACCTCACCCAGGATTAAAATTAGTGCTGATGCAACTATGGAGCCCGGGAATTTTAAGGTGTTGGCTCAATTCAGCCAAAAAGAAGTTGATGAAACGAGCACATTGACGATAAGTGCTGATGATGGGTACCCAGTTCCGGAATACGCCTTCTTAATAATAAATGGAGTGCAAATATTTCCCTTAACTCAACAGGTAATAAATTTAGGACGACGTGTTGATAACCATGTGGTGATCGAAGATCTAAGTGTATCCAGAGTGCATGCTCAAATCAGAGCGATCAAAGGGCATTACGTGATCTTCGATCTGGATTCATCGGGAGGAACATTCGTTAATGGTATTAGATTAACCCAGGCCACGCTTTACCCAGGGGACGTGATATCATTTGCAGGCGTGGATATCGTGTATGGTCAAGACGCGGCTTACATGTCCAGTGACGACCGCAGCTCGACCCAACCGCTGGTCCCTTTCCCAGAGACTGAAGATTAGTCAAGCAATTAACCGATATGAGCGGCACTCTTCTCCTGGCTCTTCGCCTGGCAATGGTTTTAGCCCTGTATGCTTTCTTGGGATGGGCGGTGCTGACGCTGTGGAGAGACATTAAACGCCAGTCAGAGCTCATGGCTGCTCGACGGATTCCAGGAATCAGATTGGTTAAAGAAATCGACACAGAGAGGAAATCTTACGAGTTTACTGTACCAGAGCTGGTGATCGGTCGAGATCAAACTTGTGATTTAATTCTTGATGAGAAGACTATATCCGCCGAACATGCTCGTCTCTCTTACCATCATGGCAACTGGTGGGTGGAAGATTTGCATTCCAGGAATGGAACGTTATTAAACCTGGAGTTGTTGACCACTCCAGCAGTCCTGACTTCAGGGGATGAACTTCAGTTAGGTCAAGTAATGCTGGGGATCGAGATCAGTGGAAATATCAATGCTTCTCCTGGCGTTGATTCTCAAAGCTGACTAAACCTAAGACAAAGATGATGAGAATCCCTTGAGTACAACTATTGGGGAAGAAGGAGATCTCTTGTGTGCAAAATAGCAATCATTGGTGGTTCTGGCCTGTATTCAATGCCTGGACTTGAAGATGTTCAGGAGAGGGTGTTGACTACTCCCTTTGGTGATCCGAGCGCACCGATCATTGTCGGCCGATTGGAGGGCGAATCGATTGCTTTCCTCGCCCGGCATGGTATTGGGCACCATCTATCCCCTTCGGAAATTAATTTTCGGGCCAATATTTACGCCCTGAAGAGTCTGGGTGTGGAGCGGATTGTGAGCATCAGCGCCTGCGGCTCACTGCGCGAAGATTATGTACCGGGGGATATTGTTATCCCGGATCAGCTCTTTGATTTCACCAAAGACCGAAAAAGGTCTTTCTTTGGACGGGGACTTGTTGCCCATATCAGCATTCCAGACCCCTTTTGTGCGGACCTATCTGAGATCGTATATCAGGCAGTGAAAAAGACAGGCAACAACGTACATCTGGGGGGTTCGTACATCACGATTGAGGGTCCGCGTTTTTCGACGCGAGCTGAATCAAATACATTCCGAACCTGGGGAATGTCGTTGATCGGCATGACGACATCTCCTGAAGCATTTCTTGCTAAGGAAGCTGAAATTTGTTACGCAGCTCTGGCTCACGTGACGGATTATGATGTCTGGCACATCAGCGAAGAGCCAGTTACTGTTGATATGGTGATAGAAATTCTCAATCGCAATACGAAGATCGCACAAGAAGCAGTGCACAATCTTGTCAGCAAATTGAACCCTGAACGGCTATGTGATTGCGAGCATGCACTGGCATCTGCATTGATCACAGATCTAGATGTGATCCCCCCTGAAACACGGCAGCGCCTTGGATTGCTTGTGGATAAATACTTAGACTAAATACAATTGACCGGGAGAGAAGAAGTTCTGAATCTCCCCTGCTGCTCAATCAATGACATCGATCACAAAATCTATACACCTTACACAATCTCCTAACCGCATCCAGGGTCGCTTACTGGTATTGGCCGGTATATTCCTGGGATTGTATGCGCTGGCTTTAAGCCTGGCACCAGCCGCGCGGGCACGCAGCTGGGAGGTAGATTATCGATGGAACCATTGGCTCGGATTTCTTACATGGGTAATACTGGTCATAATTGTTGATCGACAGTCAAGACGTTACCTGCCCGATCGAGATCCCTATTTGCTGCCTGTCGCAGCTTTGCTCAGTGGTTGGGGGATGATGACGATCTGGCGTTTGTTCCCGAATTTTGGATTACGGCAAACAATGTGGTTTGCGATCGCCATGATCCTGTTTACCTTGGGTTTGCGATTACCAAACCAACTGGAATTCCTGCGCCGCTATAAGTATGTGTTGTTGACGGGGGGATTGATCCTAACAGCTTTGACGCTTTTGTTTGGCACGAATCCAACCAGCGAGGCAGGACCACATTTATGGTTGGGATGTTGTGGGGTTTATTTTCAACCTTCAGAACCGCTTAAGCTGCTGCTGATCATTTATCTCTCGGCATACCTGGCAGATAAGCAACCTTGGGTGAGATTGTCTTCTCCCACTCCCTTGAAGGCTGAAAACAAACCGGGAGTTGAGGATCAAAACCAATCTGGATCAAAGTCTTCATCCTTACCTTTATTGGCACCGATTTTGTTCATGACAGGCTTGACTGTGCTCCTACTGTTGGTGCAGAGGGATCTGGGGACAGCAACAATTTTCGTATTTCTTTTTGCAGTGATCGTGTACCTGGCGACTGAGCGAAAGATAATCGTAATCATGAGCGCTTTCTTACTGCTCGCGGCTGGGATTAGCAGTTACTTCATGTTTGATGTGGTGCGCCTGCGCATCGATGCCTGGTTGAATCCCTGGTTAGATCCCAGCGGCCGGTCTTACCAGATCGTTCAATCCCTGATGGCGTTGGCAAATGGGGGCGTGGGAGGCAGGGGACCTGGAATGGGGAGCCCGACCCTGGTGCCGATATCCCATTCCGATTTCGTCTTCTCGGCGATTGTTGAGGAAGGGGGGCTGGCTGGCGGGATCGCATTAATTGGATTGCTGATGCTGCTGGCAGCCAGCGGTTTGCGAATTGCCTTACGTGCTCCGGATAATTTCCGTCGGTTCCTGGCTGCGGGGCTTACGGCGTACCTGATCGGTCAAAGCCTCCTGATCATTGGTGGAAATATTCGTTTGCTACCATTAACAGGCGTAACCTTGCCCTTTGTCTCTTATGGAGGATCATCGCTACTGACCGCATATATTTCTTTGCTGATATTAGTCTTGATCAGCCAAAGTGCAAATACAAATCCAACGCCGCCCTTCAATCCTTCACTCTATACACGTCTGGGAATTTTTCTTTTAGCCAGCCTAATTATCGCTGCACTTGTCATAGGATGGTGGTCATATGTACGCGGACCTGATTTGTTGGCGCGTACAGATAACGCTAGACGAGCGATCGCTGATCGCTATGTTAGACGAGGGGACATTCTCGACCGGGAAAATATCCCGCTGGTAAGCACGGAGGGCGCCATCGGGGATTATTCACGAGTTTATAATTTTCCTAAGCTTGGCTCCCTCGTTGGATATTCTCATGCTGTATACGGGCAATCCGGTCTTGAAGCAAGCCTCGATCCATATTTGCGTGGGCTGAGAGGTCCTTCAGAACTCCAAATGTGGTGGAACCATTTACTTTATGGTCAGCCACCTCCTGGTGTGGATATCCGCCTCAGTCTTGATATGGAAATGCAGCAAAGGGCAGACGAGTTGTTGGGAGACCATGTTGGTGCTTTAGTGCTGCTTAATGCCGGGAACGGGGAATTACTAGCCCTTGCCTCCCGTCCCACTTATGATCCTACCCATCTAGAAGAAATTTGGCCTGAACTGGTTAACGATACCAATACACCACTTATCAATCGAGCACTGCAGGGTCAATACCAACCGGGGACTGCATTAGGACCATTTCTCCTGGCAGCACTGACTGCTGAGGCTGGGATGTCCCAAGTGCCGGAAATCGAACTTTCTGGAAATCTTGAAGCCGGGTTAGATTGTGCAACTCCGCCAGCTGATACAAGCTGGGCAGAGGTGATTACAGCGGGTTGCACTCTACCTCAAATCACATTGAGCCAGCAATTGGGTGATGATGCCCTCCTGAAACTTTATGATGACCTGGGCTTATTCACAGTACCCAACGTGGATCAAACCAGTCAGCAGATCTCGGCGCCGCCAATAATTCGTTCTCCGGTTGAAGTGATCAGAGGTCAGTCCGAATTTTTGGTGAGTCCACTGCAGATGGCGCTCGCAGCAGCCACACTCAGTACAGGTGGATCCCAACCTGCGACACAATTGGTTAGCGCAGTAAATTTACCTGAAACTGGCTGGACAGTTTTCCCTCCAGCAGGTGAAGCGAAGCAGGTATTTTCACAATTGAACGCCGATGGTATTGCTGTTTTGCTGGCAGATGACAATTTGCCGATCTGGCAGATTGTTGCCAGAACACCCAATGAGGCTGATCAAGTGATCACCTGGTACCTGGC
>DAOVCZ010000117.1 GCA_030669775.1 Chloroflexota bacterium
CATGTTCCAATTCAGCCATATCCTCAAGATTATCTCCAGGGAACTCGAAGGCTGGCTCATTGCTGCGCGCGGGTATCATGATATAACCTGTCCCTGCCAGTTTTATGGCGATATCTCGCACCAGATCCTGGTTTTGTACCTTTTCATCATCGGGTAATTTATCATAAGATACCAATGAGCTATGCGTTTTAGCATCGGCATCAGATTTTTCGCCATACTGGAAGCCTTCCGACTCCAATTGTGCGCAGAAGACATCGTGGGCTGCCTCAGCCAACTTCTCCAGCAACTCTCCCGACAGATCCATCTGCTGGACTAATGATAGGAATTCCTGTCCATCAACATGCAGATCGAGCTGGGCTTCAGATGGCAGGCTTGATCGTTCGAAGGCCTGCTTCTCTGCCAGCTGGCTCATGGCACCAATGGATTCCATAGAGCGGATACCATGCTTGTATTCACTCGTCTTCAGGAAAGCGCGTAACACGCCGCGGTCAATATTCAAGACTTCTACCTCATCTTCCTTATCAAACAAATGAGGTGCATATCGGTGCATGATTGAGCGCAGCAGAATCGCCCGCCGGATAATGGAATATGGGTCTGCTTCAATTTTTCCTTGCGGATTGGGTCCCAAGATGTTGACAAAACCTTTCAGTCGGCTGATAAAATCAGGCACTTTCGACGATCTGTAGGTTTCCGAATCCAAGCCGCGACCAAAATCTTCCATGCGCGTGCTGGTGCCTCCCGCAAAAACGAATATGGCTCTACCGATGGGGTGAACGAGCTGTTCTTCCCGAAATTTACCATCCTGCATCGGCGCCAGGAAATACCGCAACCAACCAAGGGGAACATCCTCATATGGGGTATCAAACTCGTCCCAAAAGACTAACGGTATCTGGCCACTTAATGCCACGTCTCGCACTTGATGTAAAGCATCAATTAATTCTTCTGCTGATTCAAACTGCGATAAATTGAATTCCAACTTTTCGATTTGCTTTGGAGCTATTGATTTCGCCACCTGAGTGATGCCGAATGATTTTCCTGACCCGGGTGCACCGAATACCGCGATCGAAAGCGGACGCTCTGGGCGGTCTTGGCTCAGATACTCGCTAACCAGGGTGTGGATGCTGCGGAAGCTCTCGATTTCTTGTCGATCGACGGTCAATAAATCACCGAATACTCCCAGGGGAACATCCTGTAAGGTTTCCTCGGGCCCATATAAGACGATTTGTTCACTTACCTGTTCCAAATTTTCGCGGTACCGGTCATGCAGAATCGTCCAATATCCACCAGCCGGGGCTTTCTCGGAGTCATCAGCCTCGGGGGGGAGAAACCGAACAGGATCCTGGATATCTGCAACTGCAAAGGTGATTGTTTCTTTGCCTAGAGTTTCGGTGATTCGGTGATGCGGGAAAATCAGGTTTGGTCGACCCGCCCCACCATTATCTTCATAGCCGAATAGATGAAGATCACGCATCGCTGCCAGCCCAGATTGGATGCCCTTCAACAAATCAGGTTCTTCTAAAGAGATCATAAATTGGTACGCCACGCCGGATATCAGGCAAGTAGTATAGCCAATCATCCCGCCTGGATGGGATTCCTCCCACATTCTTTCAATCACTTTGGGATCGAATAGCAGGTGCCTCTGCTTAGTAATCACCCCATTACTCGTAGTACCGGATAAGGGTGAATGCCAAAGGGTGACAGCTCCGGCGGTATCGAAAGACACAACAACAGCTGCGCAGCGCGCCAATCCATTAACCAATGGATTATGGACCAGCTCCCAGACAACATCTTGGGCAGTCCGCTCCCAGGATAATCCCTCACTGATCTGTACCTCGGTTCGGCGGAGGTCATTTACTGTGGTGACAACAATCAGCCGATTAGAGAAATGCTCTAGCAGATGTTCCCAAAGTGGACCTTGAGCCACAGGTTGAGCCATCTTGAGCAGGATCCAAGGCGGATTGTCAACTGGCTTCAGGATAGTAGACCAATTCTCATGATGATCCCGAAATCCTAAGCCAGCATCATCAAGCACCAATAAATCATTTTGAGTCAAATCATCTACAGATTGAAAATCCTCATCTGAAACAGGTGACTCGATCTCTGGACACCTATCCAAACCCAAGTATTCCTCAACTCGCCAGGCTTTCTTCTCGCCATTATCAAACAATGACCACAGAGCATATGAGTGGTGATAACGGTTATCACCAGGAACAATGTTTAACAGGGATGATTTTGGCTTAATGATAGTGTGATGACTGCCCATATTTTCGTCCAGATCCCTGGTAATTGCATCGACCAGATCTCCAAGTAAGGCAGCACCACCTGGCTGGTTGGTGGCTCGCGTGCAGTCATCATATCCCCAACGTTGAATTTTTCTCTGAGAACGTCGTACACGGGCGAGGTTCCAATCTACGGTGACATCACCAGTGACGATAACTTTATTAATTGAATGCATATCGATTGTCCTCCATTATGATCTCCCCACCCATTGTTAATGAGCTATATTTTCCGAATTGCTTCGGTTTATCACCCTTATATAGGTAATTATATATCAAGGATACTGTTTGTGAACCAAGATTGACTTGCGTTTGCAAATGATTGAGCCATATCCTAAGTTGTGATTTGTTAATTAATTGACGTTCTTACATTCTTGGGGAGTCTACCCGCTGCCCTTCAGATTGTAGAAAATCACTCGATAACAGCCTGCAGTTTCTGTATGGCTTCAAATTCAATGTCGTGAACTGTCATAATTTTATCGACAACCGTCGCTCTGAGGTCGGAAGTTTGCGAGCTGTTCAAGGGGAAATCTTCGTCCATTTGGACTTCAATTTCAGTTAACCGCTCATTGCTCTGGTGAATCTCATCAAGCGCTGAATTTCCTTTCTTGAGGAGTAAATGGTGTTTAGTCAACAATAATTCCCTGGCTTCTTTTAATAAAGGCACTTCTTCTGGAAGCAGCGTTGTGGCGAGATCATCCCAGGCTTCAGCGCTCTTGCGGAATTTATCGGCAATTTCTTTTAATTCTGGCTTATCTAACAAGAGGCTTGCTTCCTCCAGGAATTGGGAAAATAAATTACTTTCCGCACAGCCATCTTTGCCAAAGATTGTGATATCGTAAAATGCTGATGTCGAGGTAGCATACATTTTTTGACCGGGTGGAAATTCCTTTTCCCAGCTGTTACGCTGATTGGGTCTTCTAAACAAACTTACCCATTTCTGATATGCCAGAAAACCGAAATTATTTTTCGATCCTTTATGTGGCGACCCAGTAAACAGCTGGATGCAATCCCGGATTCCTGCCTCAACTGCAGAACGCAGTTTATTGGGATTTGGTGCTTCATGAGTCTGGAGGCGAAACTTGTTCTTCTTGGTCCGCCCGCGGGCGATGGCGAGTTCTCCAGTTGTGACGGATAAAGGCTTTCGCGATCGATCAGCTATCCAGACGATGTCTTGATCCCTTTCGTATCCATATACCAGAATCGGCAACATCGCCCACATTCCTTCATCAGAAGCCAAAGCATTGTGCGGTAAACTGATCATACCGGCGAATACAATCGCTGGTGATCCCCCTCCAACACATCCAGTAAATTGCTAACTCCTTTATCCGGATTAGCTGTCTGGCGAACGTTTGATTGGATATCCAGGCGCTCATAAATGGTCTCCAAAGGTTCAAAAGTATTGCGGGTCAGGATGCGAACCATGGGATCGTAACCCTGGTATGCAAAGGTGAAGTAGCCCATGGCGATCCCGCCGCTGATGCCAAAAAGCATTGCCTCGGAATATGGCTGGTTCGTGTGAGGGGTAGTAATTCCTTGATAAGCGAGAAAATTCCGTAAACTGCCTGTCTCCCAGTGCAGTCCTTGAAATTGATCATAGTCGTGAAGAACCGGCATGATTATTTCTCCTAATTTTCCCCATTATAGCAATTTATTATTTCAGTGGTCACGAATTCTTGAGCGTCTTTAATCAGCATGGTCAAAACTGGCAAACCTTATCTGTCTCCAACCGAAACCATCCCCCTTTTGGATACTCCATATTTCCACCGTATATCCCCCCATCAAGGGATAGCCTGATCGATCAAATTCTCCTATCCTATACATCAACGGACTATATTAAGCCTTGGACAATGACTGTTATATTGATCAGCATGCATACATCAACCACATTTCAATTCATCCGTCCACAATCCTTCGATAGTGGGAAGGTTTATCTTTATCGAGAGCGTGAGGTGGATGGCAACCGCGGGGCTCCGTCAATCGTCAGATTTGTTACTCACGACCCCTGCCCTGCAATTGTGATTGTCCGCAACTTTGGTGGGCGTAAGACACGCTGTTTACGCGATGATCTCTTCGAGTTGAAAGGAGATCAACGCCAACAAACATCTAAGCAGCTATCATCAATATTCAAACGACAATCCAGCAAGCTTGAAGCCGGTGAATCGTATCCCAACTGCCGCAGATAGTAAGGACACCTCAACCATATCTACCAGCACCATCCGTACATCTGCAATTCAAGCCACAGATCAAAATCCTGAAACTTCATCCCGATCGCAAGGCAAATAAATAATATGTCGACAAACTCAAGAACACCAACTGAGCAATATTGGGTGTTAAAATTGAGTTCACCCTTAAGGACAAGATGCCTGCCAAGATGAATAGCCCGAGCAAACAGAAATCCCGACGCATACGAATTAATCCAGGTAGAGTATTACTGCCTCTTGGATTGGGGACTGCTTTATCCTTGATGGGGGATGCAACTCTTTATACCGTGCTACCTACCCATACAGCTGAAGCTGGTATTACTTTAGCCGCGGTAGGGATCATACTTAGCGCAAATCGAGTGATCCGGTTATTTTTAAATGGCCCAGCTGGTTATGCTTATGATCGCTCCCCACGTCGACGGTTGTTCATTCCAGCCCTTTTCATTGGCGCGCTTTCAACGGCGATGTATGCTGCCTTTAGTGGATTTTGGCCATTATTAACTGGCAGGTTGATTTGGGGCTTGGCCTGGTCAGGAATCTGGGTAGGAGGGGCAACAATTATTCTGGATGTGACCAACGATGGCGATCGAGGTCGCTGGACGGGACTATACCAAACCTGGTTTTTCTTGGGTGCTGCGCTCGGAGCCCTGGCAGGGGGCTGGCTCACCGATCAGGTGGGTTACTCCACCACGATGTGGATTGGCGCAGCTGTGACAGCCTTGGGAGGTTTGGCAGTCCTAATCTTTTTGCCAGAGACACGTTCAACAAGGAAAGAAGATCAACCTCCCCTCCAGCTAAATATCTCAGAGAAATGGCGGCCAAGTGGTGAGTTCATCGGAGTAATATCTCTCAATGGGATCAACCGCTTCATAACCGCAGGTGTCATAGCAGCAACCTTAGCTTTACTGGTTCAAGATCAATTAACAGCCAACAACGTCCTCATTGGTGTGGCAACCGCAACCGGCATCCTGCTGGGTTTGCGGACAATATTGAGCATGTTTGCTGCTCCAATGGCTGGTTCGCTGTCAGACAGGTTGGGAAACCGCTGGGGGGTGACAATTGCTGGATTAGTTATCGGATCTATCGGTATGCTCCTGCTAGTCAGGAATGATCCGATCATCATATTAATCGGAATCTGTTTTACTGCCGTGGCAGGCGGCAGCGTCCAGGCGCTTGTCACAACTCGCACTGGTGATATGGTCAACGAAGCTCAACGCGGTAAAGCAATTGGTCTACTTCATACAGCTGGGGATTTGGGCAGTGCGCTTGGACCAGTAACCGCTTATGCACTCTTGCGTTGGATAACTTTAAATGATTTATATGTTCTCTGCGCGCTCTTATTCGCCCTTGCAGCCGGGTTAGCTTTGAGCATGTATTTGCAGCACCGAAATACCTCTAAAACAGCGACTTAATTTACCATTAGATCACATGAATAAAACGCATTGTATGGATTTAATAATTCCATCAAGTATCGCTCCTCTAGATAGATACAATCGTTGCCAATTCATTTCATTAAAATGTAGGTATACCCGTTTATTTTAGTAACAATAATCTGCGATCAACTCCCCTGTAGCATCCGACAGATAAACACAATCTCCATCATTATTCCATACTGCTGTTTCGTCCTTACACCAGAACAGATCTTTCTGGGTATTTTCCCCGCAACCGGTAATTATCCTTACCTTAGAGCCAGTTTCCAATGTAAATGTAGG
>DAOVCZ010000288.1 GCA_030669775.1 Chloroflexota bacterium
GTTTGTAATTTGGCGGCAATTAAGGGTGCTAGTTCCCTTCCCATGAAGGTGGAACCAAGCAATATAATCTCTGGAGTGTTCTCTTGAGCTAATGAGACGATCACCTCAGTGAAGATATCCGCCTGATAAAACTCAAATTCAGGAGCTCCACCGAGATAAATAGTATCTCCTCCAGCATAAATCAACTGCTTTATTTGTCCATCAAAGTCGTTTCCAAGGAGAACTACCCCAACTGACCCTCCCATTTCATCAGCCAGCTTACGAGCCTGACCGATTAATTGGAAGGAAACGAGCGGAATTTTTCCTCCCAATTGTTCAGCGATAACCCATATCGAACCTTTTGAATCGCTCATTAAATCACACCAGCTTCAGCAAGTTTGGTGATCAGAATATCAGCTTTCTCCTCTGGGGTACCTGTAATGATCTCGCACTCCCGCCCACCTTCCAAAGGAGCCAGGTCCGATACAATCGTTGGAGAACCTTTTAAACCCACCAGTTCTTCTGAGACAGATAAATCCTCCAACCCCCAAGTTGTGATTTCCTTCTTTCTGGATTTGATAATGCCGGAGAAGCTAAGCGTGCGGGGTGTATTGACATCCCTGGTGACGGTAAACAGTGCAGGTAATTCTACTTGAACTAATCGGTAACCATTCTCAATGTCAGCTTTTACTTTCCAGGTTTGGCTTTCAGGATCAACGATCTCTCGCACCATGGTGACCACTGGCAAATTAAGGAAAGTAGACAGCTCAGGACCTACCCATTCAGTCGCCCCATCACTGCTCGCCGTTCCACACAACACGACATCGATCGGTTCCAATCTTTCAATCGCCTTTGCCAGGGTGTACGCAGTAGCGAATGCATCAGCTCCTGCAAAGGCAGGATCGGATAATAGAATTCCTGTATCTGCACCTAATGCCAGGCATTCTTTAACCACATCTCCAGCAGAAGGTGGTCCCATGCTGATCACAGTGATGTGAGCTGCAGATTGTTCTTTTATCAACAGTGCAACTTCCAGCGCATTCCGATCGAGTGGATTGATTTCCAGGGGGATATCCAGACGGGGGAGCGATTTTGTGACAGGGTCGATTTTCAGTTCTCCAGCAGCCTTTGGCTCTGGTACTGCTTTAACGCAAACAATAATCCTATGCATAAAAACCTTAGTCAGCAGGTGTCAATAAAAAGCAGCGTATTCTCAGAGGGTTAAGACAGCGCCCAGCGAGATACGATAACTTTCATGATGTCTGATGTGCCAGCGGATGGGCCAAGTATAAAAGAATCGCGCAAATAGCGGGTGACTGGGAATTCTTCCATACACCCATAACCACCATGGATATCAGCAGCCATCTTGGCTGCTCTTTGTGCTGCTTCGGTGGTGAAGTACTTGGCTACGGCGTATTCATTTCCGGCGCGCCCACCTTTATCTTGGGTTGCAGCTGCCCGGTACCCGAGCAGGCGACCTGCCTCAAGTTCAATCTTCATGTCTGCGATCTTGAATTGTTGGGCTTGTAATCTGCTGATTGGTTTACCATAAAGAATGCGTTCATTGGCAAATTTAACAGCCGCCTCCAGGCAGGCTGTATGCAGCCCCAAAGAACAGCCGATCATACCGGCGCGACCAGTTTCGCTGATCGCAGTCATTGAGACGCGCATACCTTTACCTTCTGGTCCCAGTAAATTCTCGGCGGGGACTTCACAATTCTTCAACTCAATCTCACCGGTGTTGCAGCCGCGCATACCGACCTTGTGCTCTATGTGTGTTGGCTCAAAACCCTCCATTCCCGTTTCAAGGATGAAAGTCGAGAATGCCTCGTGATTATCCTCATCCACAGCCAGCACCACCTGAGTGTCAGCGATGTGAGAGTTGGTGATGAAGCATTTGCGTCCATTGAGAACATAAGACCCATTTTGCTTCTTGTAGGTCGTGTGACAGCCCGTCGGGTCGGAACCACCCGACGGTTCAGTGACAGCTACAGTAGCAAAACGTTCGCCAGAAGCTAATCCAGGCAGGTACTTTTCCTTTTGTTCCTCCGAGCCGAATAAGATGATCGGATCAATACCGAGTCCGCCCACCTGCATCATCATGGCCGTCGCGACAGATATGCGGGCGATCTCCTCCAAGGCGATCAGCCTTACTACAGCGCCTAAGCCCAAACCGCCGTTTTCTTCCGGGATGGTGATGGCCATCATTTCGGCCTCTCCCAATTCTTTGATCACCGGGTCCCATCCCCGACCCGTTTCTTCCATTTCGGGTACATGGGGAGCGATCTTGGTCTCAGCAAACTCTCTTGCCGCTTTCTGAAACAACTCCTGTTCTTCTGTGAATGTAAAGTCGATCATTTTGGTGCCTCCTTGCCGAAAAATTTGTGTTGGTTTTGTTTGAAACAGTCCCGATAACCTCGAGGCGAAAAAGAATGTCACTCCCAGGTCTTCGATCTGATCAAAGAGCTGGTTGAGATCGAAGCCACTACAGATGATGCTGGTTGCACCTATGTGGACAGTGGGATGGTAAGCACGTTCAGCCACCCGGTGTGGTACATGGGCATGTTTTGGGGCACAACGTCATCCGGTCGCAGTCCCCAGCTCATGGTTGTATTGATCGAGTTCCAGGTTACAGAACGATAATTTAAG
>DAOVCZ010000282.1 GCA_030669775.1 Chloroflexota bacterium
CTACAACCCCACATCCTCCGATTCAACGCCTCCTCCACAAAAACGACATGGTTTGCCGGAAATCGTAAGGGCATTGAAATCCTTTTCGGCGCGCCTGATCAACCAGCGGCGTGATACACAAGGTGTTCCCGTCTGGCAACGCAATTATTACGAGCACATCGTGCGCAATGAGCACGAATTGAATACCATCCGGCAATACGTCTACGAGAATCCCATGAAATGGGAAATGGATATGGACAATCCCTCAAATATCAAAAGGACCTCGATGTAGGGGTAGGTCTTAGACCTACCCCTACGACCTACCCCTACAAATATTATTGACCCGTATTTGGGATATTTAATAGTAAATATCCCCCTTAAAACAAACAGCGGAGAGGGTGGGATTCGAACCCACGGAGCCTTGCGGCTCACGCGCTCTCCAGGCGCGCGCATTAGGCCAGACTATGCAACCTCTCCATTAATTCTGCCACCTTGCTGCTCGTGGCGGCGGAAATTATACCATGCCAAATTTTTCTTGATGAAAAGAACTACAACCCTCGGGAGCATTACCTCTGAGGGTGATGTTTTTCAAAGACAAGTAGACAGGAATCCCAATCGCGCCTGAAACCTGCCTGGGACAAATTACCTACAATTCTTGGGATCAGTGGAGCCATCCAGGTAACACCCGCATATCCATAATTTCCAGCCAACATGCGAACATCGGATAGCAATTCGACCATGTCCCCATCCTCGCATGCCAGCATGCGGATCCTGGCCCAGATATCCGATCCATCTTTCTTATCAATCATAATCAGAAGGCCCTGCTGGTCTCTCCACCACCAGACCTGCTTGTTTACCATGTATCGAGCGAAATATTGAGTCTTGGGTTCTGCAAATTGCCAGCCAAGATCCATCATCCCAAATGGCAATCGATCTACCTTTGGTTTGGTTAACCATTCTACTGCCCCAAGAACCTGATCCGCATTTAATGGTTGAAATAAGTTCTTAGCTGCATTGTTTGAAACCTGATTTCTTATTGGAGCGATGAACGTCGAGTATTCGCCAATGATTTTAAATCCTTTTTTTCTCGAGAGATGTTTGACCGGCTCGCGAGATGAGGAGGTTGCCAGACGGACAACGCCTGATCCAGTCCGCTGCCAGTAATCGAGCAGATAATCGTTCAAGCGAGATGCGATTCCACGACCTTCAAAATCGGGGTGAACTCGCAAACCTTCCATCCACCAATCTGACTGGGACAGCCTGGTGAGCTTCCCTAATCCGACAACTACTCCTCCAGATTCGGCGACAGCTAATATCCCCTCTGCATCACCCAACCAATCAGCCCACACATCAGGTCCATAATCCTCTCCTTCCCAGATGTGGCGGGTCAATTCGATCATACTTGGAGTGTCGAGAGGCAGTGCAGGACGGCATACGATAATGTTGTCTTTATCTTTGAGCGACCAATGCATAGCAGCGTTCATGAACCTGGGAACATGCGATCGTAGATTTGCGGCGCGTACTGCTGAACCACATCAGATGAAATTTTGTTACCTGTGCATATGGCAGAGAAAAGATCAGCACTGGGACGTTTCCGACGAGCCTGGGTTTCAATGTCCAATTCCCACAGTCCGAATCGCTGGGTCCATCCGCGCTCCCATTCGAAGTTATCAACCAGTGTCCAGTGGAAATACCCCTTAATCGGCCAGTTGAAGTTGATGCCTCTCCAGATCTGGTGCAGGTGCTGGATCAGATAGCTGGGGCGGACCTTATCATCAGCATCCTCAATCCCATTTTCAGTAACAATGATCGGGATCTTGAACTGCAGTCCCCATTTCAATGCTTCGAACATACCTTCTGGCTCGTTGGCAAAAAAACCGGTGGTGCTTAATTCGGCTCCTGGCCTGAAAAATTGTCGCATGAAGAAATTCTCTGGATGAAGCAGGCTGAGTGCCACGTAGTCCCGGGTGTAATAATTCAAGCCAAGAAAATCCTGTGTGCCTTTCGCTTCCGGTATCCGTTTGCGGGTCAAAAAAAGTCGTAAGACTCCATCATTTATCGCTCTCGGAAAAGCGTTGTTGAAGACATTTGACACTGAACGAACCATTAATCGATCCAAAGGATTCCACTGTACAGCTGGTTTGGCACTGCGATAATTTATTGCATATCCTACTCGCGCAGTTGGCTGTAGTCGGTGGATAATGTGATAGGCTGCACTGTGAGCTTTCACTAAATTTGTGTAAACCTTACCAATGGTTCTTATATCTTTCTTGCCCGGGGGGAATAAACCGAATAGGTAAGCGAAGACCACCAAAATGTTCGGTTCATTGATCGTGATCCAAAGATTTGTGTATTCGGATAGAGCTTCGACGGTCTTCCCCACGTAGGCTTCAAATAACCTGACAATAGCTTCATTTTCCCAACCACCCAATTCACTTACCCAGACAGGATCGCAGAAGTGATGTAAGGTGACCATGGGAGTAATATCGAGCTCATGAAGCCGCTGCAGCATCTCCCGATAGTGGTCCAGCGCATCTTCATCCCATCGATCTGGAGCGGGTTGAACACGGCTCCACTCGATGGAAAAACGATGGGCATTTTGTCCGCTTTCCCCAATCCGCTCGAAGTCTTCTCGCCAGCGTCCCCCCCACCAATCACAAGCCAGACCAGATTTATGGCCATTAATTATCCGCTCAGGCTGCTGTTCCCATGCCCAGAAATTATTGTTCTTGTTATTACCCTCCACCTGGTGTGAGGAAGTGGCGGTACCCCAGAGAAAACCACGCGGAAAATGAAAT
>DAOVCZ010000142.1 GCA_030669775.1 Chloroflexota bacterium
TTATTCTTGAGAAAGCGAAACAAAGACCAATTTTATGTTGGTCGTGGATTTCTTCTGGCTTTGGGTCTGGTTATTAGTTTATGGTTCATCTCGTTGTTATTTGGTTTGGGGATCGCCAGCATCCCCTTGCTTGGAAATATCTTTGTTAGCTCTCTAGGTGGTGAACCAGGTATTGTTTTGTTAGCAGAATCTTTGTCGCGTCGATTTTCTGGTCTGGGATGGATTACTTTAATTCTCTTATTGGGTTTGACATTTGGATATTTGTTAACCCTATACAGGTCAAAATCAACGACTGCTGTTGAACCTAACTCTTCACAAAATAAGAAAAATTCAATAATTTCAGAACCAACCTCATTATCACTTCCATCATCACATGATTTTGTACTGCTATTGATCCTCATGGGCGGTTTGTTGGTATTGTTTGCAGAGTTTTTCTATCTCCGGGACCAATTTGGCTCCCGGATGAATACAATTTTTAAATTCTATTTTCAGACCTGGATTTTTTGGGGATTGGCAGCAGCTTTTGGAACTGCAGTGCTATTGAAGGAATTAAGCCGGTTTTGGGGAGCTGCTTTTCGGATTGGATTAGCCGTTTTACTTATCGCAGCGTTAACGTATCCCTTTTTCAGTCTGTGGAATAAAACGAATGGTTTCAATCCAATTTCTGGTTTCACTCTTGATGGCACAGCCCATTTAGAAAGCAGTATGCAAGAAGATTTAGCTGGAATCCGCTGGCTGGAAAGTGCCCCTGCGGGTGTGGTAGTTGAAGCAGTTGGACCACAATATTCTGAATATGCACGAGTAGCGACAATCAGTGGGCTGCCAAATGTGTTGGGATGGGCAGGTCATGAAAGCCAATGGCGCGGTGGTAGGAAAGAAATTGGGACCCGCGAAGAGGACATTGAAACGATTTACAGGTCTTATAACTGGGAAGACACAAAACAATTGTTGGATATGTACAATGTCCGCTATATCTTTATCGGTACCTTAGAACGACGAACATACCGTGTGAATGAGGCCAAATTTGAGCGGTTTCTTGGAGCGCCGGTTTATAAATCAGATCAGGTTTCCATCTACGAAGTTCCCATGGACCTTGACTCTTCTATGGTCAACTAACCGTAAAGTCCCTCATTTTCATAATTTAAAAGTACTCGGTTAACTGTTGTATTAATGGTATAAGCGCCAGAAGAAGTATGTAGAGATACAGTTATAATTATGTTGGGATAACTCATGAAACTTAACCGAATTACCATCGAACAAGGTCTCTTCTTCTTGATTCTTTTGGTAGCACTGGGAATTCGTATTTTACGAATTGGTGATGTCCCACTATCTGATTTCGAGGCTGAAAAGGCTTTGCAAGCATTTCATGTATCTAGAGGAGAGAACACTAGTCTCTCTTCTGGTCCGGCTTACCCGATGCTGACTGGAGCCACCTTTTTTCTCCTTTCTGATAACAATGCTTACGCGCGTATTTGGCCAATTTTAGCCGGATGCTGTTTGGTGTTGTTTCCGTATCTCATCCGTTCGCTGATCGGGCGGAAAGCCGCCTTAATCATGGCCATAGGACTGGCTCTTGACCCGTCTTTGGTTGCTTTTTCGCGTATTGCTGGCACCGAAATTATGGCTGTCGGATTCGGGGTTATGGCATTAGGATTAGCGTATAACCACAAACCAATCCCTGCTGGCATCTTCGGTGGGTTAATGATATTGAGTGGTTCGTCTGCATTACAGGGTCTACTGGGATTTGGTTTCGCTTGGTTGATTGGGGATTTATTATCTAAAAGAGATGTTCTGGTTCCGCTGCCCAGGGAAGAGGCAATTGAGAATAATAAGAGGGCTATTCGCTCAGGATTACTTGCAGCTGGAAGCGTCATTTTAGTTGTAGGGACATTATTCTTCCTTTTCCCAGAAGGACTTAGCGCTCTGACCAGCATCTTGCCTGCTTATTTTAGTGGATGGACAACTTTTTCTGGGATAACCGCCTCGCGATTGTTAGTATCGCTGGTTTTTTACAACCCAATCGTATTAATTTTTAGTACTCTCGCTATCATTCAAGGATGGCGGCGACGTGAACCGGTGTCCCAGTGGTTCAGTCTATGGGCAGGAGCCTCCTTTACTCTTGTCATTATTTACCCAGGACGAGATGTCATTGGCTTGACCTGGGTGTTGGTTCCCCTCTGGGGATTGGCGGCGATAGAGATAGCCAGATATTTTCGGGTTCAGGGTGCCGAGCTGCTACCAGCATTAGGACAGGCATTATTGATCTTGTTATTAATGGCTCTGGGCTGGTTTAACTTAGCTGGCTTAAATATGAGCGGGGGAGATTCTCAAGCCTATCAATTACGCTGGGCAGTGATCGGCGGGACGGTAGTCCTTGGGGGAGTAACTACCTTGCTTATCGGTTTGGGGTGGTCTGTAAAAACTGCCCAACAAGGTCTTATGTGGGGGCTGCTGCTAGGCCTGGGATTTTATAGTATTTCATCAATGTGGGGCTTATCCCAGCTTCGTCCCAACGGTGAACAAGAACTTTACGCGCCGATTCCTATAGCTAAAAATGTAGGTGATCTTCAAGCCACTCTCGGCGATCTCTCAGAATGGAGAACCGGTATGCGGGATACTCTTGATGTGGTCTTAACCACATCTGCTCCATCACTACGATGGGAAATGAGAAACTGGTCAAAAGCGAGATTTTTATCCGCAGTCCCGGCTGGTGAATTGCCATCTATCATCATCAATCGCGAAGACCAACCTGAACCTAACCTGTCAATCGGGTATCGAGGTCAGGGATTTTCCTGGTGGGCATACCCAGACTGGGAGGGTCCCCTGCCTGAGAATTGGCCCAGCTGGCTGGTTTTTCGTGATGCTCCGCTGACGAATCACAATATAATTTTATGGGCGAGGGGAGATCTCTTTCCGGGAGGAGTCCTTGGAAAGGAAGAAGAATCAACTTCAGATGCTGGGGAAGATTTTCCGGATGAGGAATTACCATTAAATAGAATTGAAGAGGATAGCTTTTGAATGGGAATGCCTGAGATTATTGCCATCGATGGGCCAGCAGGTTCTGGAAAATCGACAATTGGAAAACTACTGGCTGAGTATCTAGATTACCTCTACTTTGACACAGGAGTTATGTATAGGGCAGTAACACTTGCGGCAATTAATCAAGGTATCGATATAGAGAATGAATTGAGGGTTTCCAGTCTTGCGCAAAATGTAAAAATCGATCTTCAAACCCCAACAATAAAAGATGGGCGCAACTGTGATATTTTGATGGATGGTCAGGATGTTACCTGGGATATCCGCAGTCCAGAAGTTGATGCCAAGGTATCAATCGTCTCCGCTTATCCGAAAGTTCGCCAAGCGTTGAGTGAAAAACAGCGCCAGATTGGACTACAGGGAAAAGTAGTTATGATGGGACGCGATATCGGCACTGTTGTGCTGCCTGAAGCAGATCTCAAGATTTATTTGGATGCTTCATTAGAAGAAAGGGCAGGCAGAAGGTATCATGAAAGGATTCTGCGTGGGGAAGACGCAGATTATGATTCGTTATTGGCCATGCTGCGCGAGCGGGATCGGATCGATTCGACACGTGAATTTGCCCCGCTCAAACCTGCAGACGATTCAATCGTGATTGACACGGATGGATTGAACATTCAACAAGTTTTCGCAACGATATTGGAGTTGACAGAGAAGCATCATGTCAAATAATCGAAATGGCTACCATCTACCGATTTATGTAGTGATTTTCCGATGGATTTTCCGCCCAATATTTCGGATGATCTTTCATTTGCTCAGCGAGGTGAGGATCACTGGTACTGCAAACATACCGGAAAGTGGACCATATATCATTGCCATTAATCATATCTCGATCATTGAACCACCATTTGTCATTGCATTTTGGCCTGTGGCGCCGGAAGCTGTCGGTGCTAAAGATATTTGGGAGCGAAGGGGTCAATCCTTATTGGCCAAATTCTACGGTGGTATTCAAGTTCACCGCGGCGAGTTCGATAGACGCCTGGTAGAAACAATGTTTCAAGTGATCGAAGCTGAATACCCATTGTTGATTGCCCCAGAAGGTGGCCGGTCCCATACCCCCGGATTGCGTCCCGCACTACCAGGTGTAGCATACATAGTTGATAAATCGGGTGCACCTGTTTTGCCTGTTGGGATAATTGGGTCCACTGATGATTTTCTTCACCAAGCGATTAGATTCAAACGACCTGTCCTGGAAATGAGAATTGGGAAGCCCACCAACATGCCTGCGATTGAAGGAAAAGGTGAACAGCGTAGATTGGCGCTGAAGAATAATGCAGATTTGATCATGTATAAAGTGGCGGAATTGCTCCCGCCTCCTTATCAAGGGGTTTATGCCGACGAACAAAACCATCTCTCCGAAACCTCTAAGTGAAGTCGTTAATCCCCAGATTACGCGCCTGGCTCAATTGACCTGGTGGCGTAAGTTATTGCGTAATTTTGTACGTTGGTTATCAAAGCTATTAGTTTTTCTTTGGACGCGATCTGAATTAATTGGTTCAGAAAATATACCCCAGAGAGGACCGGCATTAATTGTATCCAACCATCTCGGGGATGCGGATTTGATCCTGGGATTTGCATATGCGCCACCGATTGTTGAGCCTTTCGCTAAAATTGAATTGTATGATATACCCATATTAGGGAGATTATTGGACGCCTATGGCGTTATTTGGGTTCACCGTGGACAGCCAGATCGACGGGCTTTGCGTGCAGTTATGGACGCCATGCAGCAGAGAAGAATAGTGGGGATTGCACCTGAAGGACGTGAAAGCTTGACTGGTGCGTTAGAGGAAGGTACCGATGGCGCGGCATACCTCGCTTTGAGAGCGGATGTCCCAATAATCCCGATTACTTTCATTGGAACAGAGAATAAACGAGTCTTTCATAATATGAAACGAGGCAGACGAACGGATGTATCGGTTACCATCGGAAAACCTTTCCGCTTGGAGAAATTTCCCGACCGTCGAGATTCAATCAAGTTCGGCACAAAGAAAATTATGCGTACCCTTGCTCTACAACTTCCTCCCCGATACAGGGGATTTTATGAGTTCGAAACTCAAGGTTCGGATGAGCGTCAAGAGCTCCATGAAAAACCAGGTTCATAAACTATTACGTGATGGAGAATATCGTCACGCAGATTGGGAAAATCAGCGTCGATTTTTACGATTCTTATTAAGAGCCCTTGGTTTTACGTTACTGGTTCGCTTGGATCATGTTGAAGGGTTGGAGAATATCCCGCAGAAAGGCTCCGGAATTTTATTAATGAACCATATTGGGTGGGTTGATCCCATTGTTTTAGTGCATGTTGTGCCGCGCAATATTATCCCTTTAGCGAAAGTTGAAGTGTATGACTATCCGGTAATCGGGATCTTTCCACGGATTTGGGGGGCGATACCTGTGCAGAGGGAGGGAGTTGATCGCCGGGCAATTCAAAATGCGTTGGAAGTGCTTAAGAAAGAAGAAATTATTTTGGTCGCTCCTGAAGGTACCAGGAATCCAAGGCTTCAAAGGGGAAAAGGAGGTTTTGCTTACCTCGCTAGTCGGTCAGGAGCACCTATCATTCCTGTAGCTATTGAAGGATCACCGGGCTATCCCGTGATAAGATATTCCCGTAGGTGG
>DAOVCZ010000207.1 GCA_030669775.1 Chloroflexota bacterium
AAGGATCGTTGATACGGCATTTTACGGCAGCTGGTACGACTACCGCTCTGCAGTAACACAGATAACTCGCTCATTGGAGCAGATCACCGAGATGTCCTTGCTGGCAAGAACGATTGGCGATCGGCTGGTGAGTGTCTTGCAGCTTGAGGATGCCTGCATCTTTCTTAGGGATTTGGAAGGAGGTTTTTCTGTTATCGAAGTGGCACCGCATCCCAAACCTGAGGATCAAGATTCACTTGCGTTTCAACCGCTGCCGAAAAACAGCCTGACATACCTGTTGAACATCGGAGCAGTTGGCAGGGAGTCCCTGCGAGAAACGTTGGCCGAAGTCAAGCTTTCTCCGGAAGAGCATGAGCTTTTAGCCAGCGAACAAATTTACTTGTGGGTCCCGGTGATTGGTCACGGACAGGTGTTGGGTTTATTAGCCTTGGGACCGAAATTAGGAGGCGATGTATTTAGCGGCGAGGATATGGATATCCTTCGTATCGTGGCCAGGCAGATGGGTCCATTGATCGAGAATATCCACCTGGTGACTCGCCTGCGCCAATACGCTGCAGAGCTGGAGAAACGTGTCGAAGAGAGAACAGCAGAGCTTTTCAATGCTAAGGAGCGTGTAGAAGCGGTTCTATCCAGCGTTGGTGATGGTGTTGTTGTAACCGATTTGGAGGGCAATATTCTCACTGTAAACCAGGCTTTTGAGGATCAATCCGGTTATAAAGCAGAAGAAGTGATTGGGGAACCTCTCTACGCACTGCTTAACGGTCAAGAAAACCAGGAGAAGTCGCTTGAAATCCAGGAATCCCTGGAACTCGAATCCCGCTGGAGTGGAGAGCTGGGCACCAACAGAAAAGGGGGCAGCCATTACGATGTGCTCTTGACCATCGCACCTGTTCGCAACCAGAGCGGAGAAATTATCGGTTATGTCAGCAGTCAGCGGGATATCACCCAATATAAGGAACTTGAACGTCTGAAGGATCAATTCATTCTTGAAGTGTCGCATGAATTGCGGACACCGGTAACAAATATGGGTCTGTTTGCAGAGCTCCTGGAAAGAGGCAAACCGGAAAAGAAAAATGAATATATGCAGGTCTTGAAAACCCAGATCAGCCAGTTGATGAGGATGATCGAAGATATTCTTGACCTTTCACGACTCGAAGTCGGAAAACTCAAGCGGACAGCTTTCAGTGAATTAGATTTGAATTTACTTACAGAGCAGGTCGTTGCCGCTCATTCCCCTCTTGCAGAAGAAAGCGGTCTTGAACTGATCTACGAACCTGGCGAAAATCTGCCGATTGTTTACGGTGAGCAGAACCAAATTGCCAGGGTCTTGACGAACTTAATATCAAACGCGATCCGCTACACAAATGATGGCTATGTAATCGTCAAGACATATGGCGAGGATTATGGTGTATGGATTGAGGTGAAAGATACTGGAATTGGAATTGATGAGGCGGATTTTCCCCACCTATTTGAACGTTTTTATCGCGGCCAGAAAGTCAGCCAATCAAAGATTATGGGATCCGGATTGGGGTTGGCAATTGTCAAAGAAATCGTCGATTTGCACGAGGGGAAAATTGATTGGGACAGTGTTAATGGTGAAGGATCGACCTTCCGGGTTTGGTTCCCGGAATCGGAAAAAGTATTGGTTAGGTAGCCCAATATGACCGAGGAAACGATTTTACTGGTTGAAGACAGTGATGTCCTTCGCCAGGGATTGAAGTCCCTGTTAGAACAGGAAAATTATGCCGTAATCACTGGGGGAAATGGTAAAGAGGCTCTCGATGAGATGGAGGTGATGACTCCGGATTTGATCTTGGCAGACATCCTCATGCCGGAGATGGATGGCTACGAGTTATTTGAAGCTGTACGCAGTAAGCCTGAGTGGATCTCAATCCCCTTCATCTTTCTCACTGCCCGCATAGAGCGGAAGCATATCCTGGCCGGAAAACGGTTGGGGGCAGAAGATTATTTGCTCAAACCAATTTCGCCAGAAGATTTGCTCACTGCGATCCGTTCGCGTCTAGGACGCAGCCAACAGCTATTGTTAGCTCAACTGCATGAGTCCTACGAAGCCAGTTTAATCATGCTCGCCAACGCTATAGAAGTGCGAGATCCCTACACCCGTGGTCATGTCGAAAGAGTAATGAATTATGCTCAAACGATCGCAGAATATCTTGGATGGACAGCAATTGAAATCAACAATCTGCGCTTTGGAAGTATTTTGCACGATATCGGTAAGATCAATATCGCTGAGAACATTTTACATAAGGAAGGCCCATTAAGCGATGAAGAGTGGGTAGAGATGCGCAAGCATCCTGAAATGGGAGCTGAACTGGTGAAGGGAATTCATTATCTAGTCCCTGCTTTGCCGGTGATCCTTTACCATCATGAGAGGTGGAATGGGAGTGGATACCCTTACGGCTTGAAAGAGGAGAAAATTCCCGTCAGTGCTCGCATCGTGGCGATCGCCGACTCTTTCGATGCGATGACTACCGAAAGACCCTACCGTAAGGAGCTGACTCCAGAGCAGGCTTTCAATGAAGTTGTCTCAGGCAGCGGAATCCAATACGATCCCCTCATGGTAGAGGCTTTCCAGCATGCCTGGGAGACTGAAAAAATCACTGAAATTTTCCTGGCTTTCCCATAAATCCAGCTGTTGGGGGGCGAGTAATCAAGAGACTCTCTATTAACTGGTCATTTATTCCAAATCGGTCAGGAATGTAGAGCCTCAGAGGTGCACCATGTTCTTTGGTGAGGGCTTTATTACTCATTGAATGTTACATAAAAACTATTCCCATACCAAGTGTTAGCAACACTTAATATAAGGGATATTACCCGTATGATCTTCCTGCTATAATTGATACAATAGATCGGATATATTTGTGCTTCGCATATTATCCATCATCTTTGTTCATAATATACATTTTCTGGGTAAATCAAAAAGGAGAAGATAATGACGATTAAAGAAAAGGTTTTTGAGTCGCAAGGTGTCTCTTGGTGGATTGTGCTGTTGGAGGGGATCGCAGCGGTTGTGATAGGCATCCTGCTAATCACATCGCCTGATAAAACAGGGAATCTCCTCTTACGTTTATTGGGGATTTTCTTCCTGATCAAGGGGGGGCTTGGGATTGTGAGCATCTTTACCGATCGAGATAACTGGCCATATAAGCTGCTTATGGGCATCGTGGGTATCCTGGTCGGCCTTATGATCTTTTTAGCACCGCTTGCGGCTTTCGGCATTATTAGGGGAACTCTATGGCTGCTTGTTGGAATGGGTGCGGTCACATTAGGTTTTATTGAAATAGCTAGAGCTCTCAAAGGTGGTGGTTGTGGTATCGCTTTCCTGGGCGCTGTGATCATCCTACTTGGACTTATCGTGCTTGGTAATCCCATGCTACCTCCAGGCACTTACGCAAATTTGCTCGGTGGCGTCTCCATCGTAGGCGGTATAGCGACGATCGTGATGGCCTTTGGCATGCGATCGTGATTTGGGAGCTAACCAAGGTGCAACATTGATGGTAGAGAAGAGAGGCAAGCTGTGAGAATATAAATGCTCTTCAAACGACCAAGTCAAAGGCTTGTCCCAGCTTTTTTGGGGAGCATTTATGAAAACCTGTACACAGCTTGCCCAAGAACAAAGATACCAGATTTATGCCTTGTTGAAAATGGGTCAAAACCAAACCGAGATCGCCAGACTGATAGGCAAACATAAATCTACCATAAGCCGAGAGGTGCGTTGCAACCAGGGCCAGCCATGGCAAGCTGATTAGGAAACCAACTGTGATTTAAGAAAAGAGGCGAGTTTTCATTCCACTCAGGATTCAGTTTCGCTGAGCTCTGCTCATGAGGCCTTATTTTTAGACCGGCTGGCTTCATCCAGGAATTGCTTCTCATCACCTGTCAGCCGCAGACGAACGGCTCCCAGGTTATCCTCGAGTTGATCCAAGGTGCGAGGACCAATGATGGGG
>DAOVCZ010000167.1 GCA_030669775.1 Chloroflexota bacterium
GACTTTTTGATCAATGAAGGTTGAGTCAATGGATAAAGGTGTAGATCTGTCATCTGGAGGAGGGTAAAACCCTCCAAAGCTGGATGCAAGTTCTTTATGCGAATCGGAACTTGATCGACGACCGGATCTTGAGATTCATCATTGATCGCTAAATAAGAAGTAGTTGCAACCAGACCACCACCAACTGCCAAACCTGCAATCTTCAGAAACTCTCGCCTGTTCAAATCTATGCACCCGTGATAGCCGACCGAAAAAATCGCAAAAGTTTATCTCTTGCTGATAATCAGGCAAATCGATAAATCTTACCATCATTTGACATCCGAGACCTTCCGCATACATTTTTTGATGGCAGGTATTAATAATTATCTTATATTACTTATCCTTACTGTGGATATGAAATCATGAAGTGCCCCCAAAACTTGGCACAAATTAAAATCAAGTATCATAGTTCAAGAATCGGAGGCACATTAAAAGGCACGCAAAAATGCTTTACGAACACTAATATAAAAATGCCCTGATTATGGAATGGAATCCCCAAGATTGCACAAAATACTGATCCAACGAAGACCAAATATTGGATTCAGAAGCTTTACGGTCCTTGCCAAGTTGCTGACCAGGTACCGTCATTCGTCACGACCCCGCAGAGAGAGGCAACGATTTCAGTATGAAATGTCCCCTCAACTTGGTCGGGAGCCACAAATTTACCCTCCCAGGTTAATTTATCTAGCAAGCCACCCGAAATATGGAATGTTCCATCGGAAGCGATTGGAATAGATTTGTTCACTGTCCATTTACTCGTTCCAGAACAGGTCCAAGAATCACTCGTTCCCTCATAATAAGTGTCGATCCTGGCCCCGGAGGCGATCCTTTTTCCCCCGGCTTCTACGGAAAATACAACCGGTTTAATTTTCGAGGGGTAGCCGTCCGTAATAGCATTCCCCATCCAAACGCCATCCAATGCATGCTCTCCAGGGAGTAAGGATTGCTCTTTGATAATCAACGGAAGATACACAGATTCCTCGAAGGAATTGGCCGTAAATTGTCGCTTCCCACCTTGAGCATTTACAGAAGAGACAAGCGCAAAAGCTGAAAAAACAACAAAAACCAGCACAAAGATAAAAGCAAGGGTTGTATATTTATGTTTCTTTTTCACTATCGAATACATCTATTCCTCCCTTAAAAAAAGTCGCTAATATGAAATAAGCGACTTCTGAGAATTTAGTGACATTAACAGTTTTTGTGGTTTAAGATTCTCAAGTATTACAATTGGTAGAGATATTTATGTGCGTTAATTCACATTGTACAATAGTTCTTGGGGTTGTCAATATTTTGGTGTGCGGGTCTAGACAGGTCAAGAGTCTGGTACTTATCAACGCTGTAACGGAGACAGAAACTATGTCCTTGAAAATTGGAGTTGAAAATGGCAGCGAAGGGCGAACGATCGCCTGGGTTTTAGAACACCTGGGATGCTTCTCTTATGGTGAAAATTCCCAGAAAGCCCTCGAAGCACTTCCCGCGGCTGTGCAGGAATACAATGAATGGCTGCTCAGGCATAAACAGGGAGCGTGGGTAATTCCGCTTGATCAAGACTTCCACATCGATGGAACCTGGAAAGTGTATCAGATCGATAAAAATTTCTCTGTCGCCAGCGAAGGGTACGAAGTCAACGCATGGTTTCAAGACGATTGGAAACCGCTTGCTGAGGTGGAGATCACGCGGGGGATCGAGCTGCTGAACATGAGCCGAGCTGACCTCCTGTCAACCGTCGAAGGTTTGGGTGAAGAAACAATGAACTTGAAACTACCCGGCGAACGGTGGAGTATTGCTGGTATCCTCAAGCATGTGGCCAGTGCTGAATTGTGGTACCTAGACCGTTTGGGGATGGCTTTTCCCAGTGAGCAATTACCATCTGAACCTGGCGAAAGGCTTGATAAGGTGCGCACCCACATGGTAGACATTCTTCCCAGCCTGGTAGGGTCGAAATTGGTCGTCGGAATCGAGGGAGAACTCTGGAGCCCACGCAAGCTCTTACGGCGCGCTGCTTGGCACGAAAGAGATCACACTTTCCATATCAGGAAATTGTTGAAACTTTGAGCAAGACGAGATCTCACGATCTTAATCCTATTTTCACCTGATCCCGGGTATAATTTCGACGAGTTTTGTCATAAATATTCTCGGTGGTTCGATCAAGTATTACTCATGGCACTCGACAAATTCGGACGTTCAATCTCCTATCTCAGGATCAGCCTCACCGATCACTGCAATCTACGCTGTGTATACTGCATGCCGGAAGACATGACCTTCCGACCCAATGCAGAATTGATGCAAGATGACGAGATTATCTTATTCACACGCCTGTTTGCTTCCCTTGGTTTTCACAAGATACGCCTCACGGGGGGTGAACCAACGGTACGTGCCAATATCGTAGACCTGGTGGAGCAAATATCCGATACACCAGGAGTGCGATCGCTATCGATTACAACCAACGGGATTATGCTTTCACAACTCGCGAGCCCCCTGGCTAGGGCTGGTCTAGACCGGGTCAATATCAGCCTGGACACTCTTGATCCGGAGAAGTTCCGCCGTTTGACTCGCTGGGGGAAACTGGAAGATGTTTGGGATGGAGTGCAAGCTGCCGAAGATGCCGGTCTCACGCCGATCAAGATCAACGCGGTTGTGGTGCGCGGCTATAATGAGCGAGATGTGCTCGAGATCTCCCGATTAACCCTGGAGCATGCCTGGCAAGTGCGCTTGATCGAGATGATGCCATTCGCTGGGGCAACGGACCTGCAGGTCAACCAGGTCGTCAATTGGGAAGAGATGTACCAGCACATCGAGAGCGCTTTCGGTCCGTTGGAAACGGTTGGAGATGGAAAATTGGATGGCGAGGCAAGACTATTCCACTTACCTGGTGCAATCGGCGATATTGGTTTTATCTCTTCGGTGACCAAACCTTTCTGTGCGACCTGCAACCGCGCCCGCCTGACTGCAGATGGGCGCTTGCGTTTGTGCCTGTTGCGCGAAAATGAAGTCGACTTGCTGACACCTTTACGGAAAGGAGCCAGTCTGGGAGAGCTGCGCCAAATGATCCTGGATGGTATTTGGCACAAACCTTGGGGGCATGGATTGGAGCAGGGAATTATTCCTCTCAACCGCATGATGAGCGAAATTGGCGGCTGATTTGATTCCCGGGAATAATATCGACACAATCTACTTCGATCTTGATGGCACTCTGCGCCACAACCGACCCTCTTTCGTCGAGGCACTAACCAGCTTCATCCTGCAGCTTGGCCTTCCGAGCGAGGTTGCGAATTCCCGGCAAGCCCACCGCTGGCTTCATTATTACTGGGCACAGTCACCAGAATTAATCAACGACCGGGAGGCATTTGACAAGGACGAGGATTTATTCTGGGTCAATCACTCACGCTGTTATCTTTTAGCCTCCGGATGCCAATCAGAAGAAGCTACCCAATTGGCACCTGATCTAACCCAGTGCATGCGCGACAGGTACACTCCTGAGGATTTATTGGCGGATGGTGTCCCCGACCTACTGCAAAATCTTAAGCAAAGTGGTTTCAGGTTGGCGGTCATCTCCAACCGAATAAATCCGTTTGACGAGCAGCTGGAAAAGCTTGGCATTAATTCTTATTTTGAATATTCCTTGGCCGCGGGGACTATCAACGCTTGGAAACCCGATCCAATGATATTTCAACATGCGCTCAAGGAAATGGAAGTCAAACCTGGGCATGCAGTCTATGTAGGAGACAACTATTTTGCGGATGTGATCGGCGCCCACAGTGCTGGAATGCATGCTGTATTGGTCGACCCGGACAATCTATTCCCGGAAGCGGATTGTGCGGCGATCGAAAGATTACCAGATCTTGAGTTAGTCTTAGCTGCATAGCAACCACCCGCCAAGCGCCGTTCCTGCCCCCACCAGCGAGCAGATCAGATTTACCAGGTCGTTATTCAACCAGCGCCAGCCGCGCAGCTGAATGGTTTCGGCTCCACAGTGATGCTCGGGGTAACTTTCAGTTTCTTTATCACAACTTGGACAGTAGTAGATTCCCTGGACAGTCGCCCCCAACAAAGAATCAATCGTTGCACCAGTAAGCCCGGCCAGTATGATAATCAAAATGACGGATTCCCCAGTTAATGCGGCCGTGTACAAAGCTGCCGCGATCCCTATTATCCCTGCTCCAGCTAAAGACGCAAGATACCCAACCAGGGTTACTCCCCCAGAAGTCCCTTTTGTTACAACGCTTCCATTCGTGATCAGGCGAGGCGAGGTAGGGCTAAGTACACCCAACTCTGTCGCCCAGGTGTCCGCGTTGACAGCAGCCATGCAGCCCGCGTAAGCGATCCACAACTCAACCCTATCCGGCGTAAACCAATGCACCAGCACCAAAACGGCGGCTAAACCTCCGTTGGCGAGTACCTGCCCATAATCCCGACGGGAACCTTTGGCGAATTTCTCATGCAAAGATTTCTTTCTGTGGGAATATGCCCGGGAGAGCAGGCTTGAGGAAATAAAGAATATCAAGAGCAGTGTTGCCCAAGGTATACCACCCAAACCGAAGATCAGGCCGCCAATAAGCGCAGCCGACACAGCCCCGCTGGTGTCTAATGCTCCCAGCCGGTAAGCTGCGTATCCGATTAGAATACCTAGTGCGAACCCGATCAGAATCTGCATACTACTTGGTTAAATGGCCAAATCTTAAGATTTTTGTGGATAAGTATCGCATTTCTGTGGATAATTATATTGAAAAAGTGGATATTTTTCGGAAAACGAGGGGAAAATCACCCAGCTCGAATAATGAAAACCACCGCAATCATAAAAAGAATTGCGGTGAATAAACCACTTCCCCATAGCAAATACGCCAAAGTCTGCCTGTCTTCCGCGCGGAATAAATACAACCCGAA
>DAOVCZ010000212.1 GCA_030669775.1 Chloroflexota bacterium
CTGGACATGGAGCCAGTGCTCACTTCCTTTCAAAAGACCAACCGGGCAGTGATCGTCGAAGAAGGCTGGCGCTCATACGGTGTGGGAGCGGAAATTTCAGCAAGGATTTATGAACAAGCTTTTGACTATGTCGATGCTCCCATTCAGCGAGTTGCCCAGAAAGAAGTACCTTTACCTTATAACCGTAACCTGGAGCAAATGGCACTCCCCCAAGTCGAGGATGTGATCCGAGCGGTTAAGGAGGTGCTGTAATGGCAGAAATCGTAAACATGCCCAAATTGGGTTTCGATATGGTCGAAGGCACTTTGATCCGCTGGGTAGTCAGCGAGGATGAAGCGGTTCAAAAAGGGCAGGTACTGGCGGAGATAGAGACAGATAAGGCTACAGTCGAAGTGGAATCACCATATACTGGTGTTGTCCGTCGCCATCTGGTCGATCAAGGGTCAATCGTACCAGTCAGCTCACCGATCGCAGTGGTCGGTGAAGAAGGAGAAGAGATCGATATTGAGCAGCTGGTAGGTGAACTCCAGGAGCAGGAATCTCGGGAAAAACCTGAAGCGGTAGTTGAAGAGGGTATAGCGGAAGCTCAAGTGGAAACTGAGACTATCTCCGAAGAATCGCGATTGCCGGAAGGTGTACGAGCCTCCCCGTTAGCCCGGCGTATGGCTCAAAAATTGGGTTTAGATTTACGCAACATTAAAGGTAGTGGACCCACTGGTCGCATCACAAAAGCCGACATTGAAGCTTACCAGGCCGCGCCGACTGTAAGCGGAGCACCATCGCTGGCATCATTCCCGGTAATTTCTGGGGAGGTTCCTGAGGACAGGGTTGTGCCTCTGAGCCGCCTGCGAGCTGCTATCGGTAAGCGGATGGTGCAGTCGAAGTTGGAATTCCCCCAGTTTTTCGTTACCCATGAGTATGATGTAGCAGCCTTGATGGAGATGCGCCTGCAGGTCAATGCCCTGTTACCTGAAGGCGAAAAGACATCGATCAACGACTACATTATTAAAGCGGTGGCATTCGCGCTGCGGGAATTCCCCAATCTTAACGCCAGGCTGGATGAAGGTAACCAGGCGGTCATCCAATATGGTCACGTCAACATCGGTGTCGCAGTGGCGGTGGATGGCGGATTGTTAACCGTCGTCTGCCAGGATGCAGATATGAAGTCCGTTCGTCAGATCTCCTTGGAAATTCGCAGTATGGCTGCTAGAGCTAGGGAAGGCCGGGTGAAGGTCGAAGACATTGAAGGTTCTACATTCTCAATCAGCAACATGGGTATGTTCGACGTGGAAGAGTTCATCGCCATCATCAACCCTCCGGAAGCTGCCATCCTGGCAATCGGCTCAGCAAATTACGTTCCAGTGATCAAGGGTAACGAGATCGCTCCTGGTTGGCAGATGAAAGCCACAGTCTCAGTCGATCACCGGGTGAGCGATGGTGTCGAGGCAGCGCGTTTCTTACAGGGTTTAGCCAAATATCTGGAAGAACCACTCAGATTAATGGTCCCAGATTTGACAGGTTAGGTGAGGCTATGGGTGATGAGTTAGATCACATCCGCAAACGTTTGAAAGACGAAGGTGAGAAGACCGCTGCTTTCTTTGAGGCACTCTCACTTGAGGATTGGGATCGGCAAATTTACACCGCTGGCTCCGGATGGCGGATTGGCGATGTACTGGCACATTTCATCTCCGCTGAACGGGCGTACCAGGTCTACCTGCAGGATATCCTTCAAGGAGGAACTGGCGCGCCGGATAACCTGGATATCGATCAGTTCAATGAAGCGGAGGTGGCCACCATGAGTGGGACTCCTGCTGAACTTTTGGAAACCTACCGGCAAGTACGCCAGGATACTCTAAAGTTCACTGCAAACTTGAAAGACGAAGACTTATCCAGACCCGCCAACCATCCCTGGTTTGATGATAAAGAATTAGGTTGGTATTTGAAACTCTTGTACCGGCACAACACCATGCACCGCATGGATATTCGCAAATCGTTTAAAAGCGGCGCTCCTTTGCCGCACACGGATGAACACCGCACTGGTCGTAATATCGATCCCCAGAACTAGCTGTTATTGGTAAAGAATAAGGATAATATGCCATCTGCAGAATTCGACTTAGGATATCTGGAAACAGCGGTTGAATTGCTTGAGAGTTATCTGCTTTCAAAAGAGAGCTATTGGAAGCTGAATGCAAGTTCGCCATCCGGTGAACCTGGTTATCCCACGTTGACTCTGGGGGCTTTGTTATTGGCTGAGGCGCGAATCCAGGCTCGCCGGCTGACCTCCTCCCAGAATCAGCAGAAATTGGTTTTGGAAAAGGAAATCAATCGCATAAGGATGAAATGGCGCACAGCCTGGGGGAATAAAGCCAGGGAGGAATTCCGCTCGAGGCTAGATCTGTGGCGCAATTTTCTGGAAGAATTTCGTCATGACCCCCAAGATAATTACGACCGCTATCGCTATGAGGTGAGCCGGCGGGTGATGCTGCAGTTGTTAGAAGGAGAAGCGATCGATATCCCCATATCTCAGCAGCAAATGCTGAGCGGGTTGGACCGCATTTTGAAGGGATTAATGGTTCCTGGTGATTTTGTCTGGGATGAGCAGCTCGCTCCTGGTTTTCCCCCTGAGAACTACTCGTATCTTCACAGTGCGCTAAAAGGATAATGTAAATTTAACTCGTTGGGGAGTAATGATCCAACAATCTTTCCTGACCCACTCCGGTTTGTAAACAGTTCAGAAGGGCACGTAAATTACCTTGAGGTTCCGAATTTACCAATGCGAGTAAAGGTTTGCGCAATGTGATCTGTAAATTTGGATCGATTAAGCTGCTGGCAACTTCAGAGGTTAACCATGATCGGGGCACATAACCTATCCCGCCGGGATCACCGGCGACTGCCTCAAGCATAGCCTGGGGGGTTGGCGCCAGGTAAGCCAGACGGCTGAAACGCTGAGTGCCTAGAATCGCAGTCCCAAATGCGTCAGACAATTTGCTATCGGGTGGATAGATCCACACGGAAACGGGTTGGTCATATATGCTGATATCTGACCAATTTTCCACGCGCCCATTGAAAAGGGCATTCAATTCTCTCGTACTCAACTCCGTATTGGGATTCTCTGGGTTAATGATCACCACTAATTCGTCCTCGACAAGAGGGAATGCATAATTCATGTCTCCTGGTTTTTCTCCCCACCAGATGATCAAATCATTCGTTTTGAAATTCTGGCCAGCCGCTGGTACTTTTTCTATAAACAATGCGATCTCAGGCAAGGTATTTGCGCAGGCGTGTAAAGCATCCCTGGCTGGTTCCAGAGAAGGTGAAAATGATACGCTGACTGGTTGCGGGGAAGGGGGGATGGTCGCTGTTGGTGGAGCGCTGCAAGCAGCCAACCACAAGGTTAATAAAAGGAATACCGATCTTTCCACTGTAGGTGTCATGGATTTACAGC
Source organism: Chloroflexota bacterium (assembly GCA_030669775.1). Classification (GTDB taxonomy): domain Bacteria; phylum Chloroflexota; class Anaerolineae; order Anaerolineales; family UBA4823; genus PFL25. The sequence continues at coordinate 3,446 of DAOVCZ010000212.1, forward strand.
AAATTAAAGGACCACTACCAGCAATACAATCAGACCAGCGATGGAGCAGTAAGCCGCGAAGTAGTAAAGCGAATATCGAGTGAGAAATGAGAGCAGCCAACCGATAGCTAGATAACCAACCACCGCCGCAGCTATGAAACCCGGGATGAAGACGGGTAAGATTGTCCCCAGGTTTGGAATAGCCAGCAGGTCCAGGGTGGCAGCCATTCCTGCGGCAAGCATGATGGGTACCGCCATTAGGAACGAAAACCGAGCTGCTGTAGGACGGTCCAAATCCCGGGTCATCCCACCGGCAATGGTCGCACCAGATCGTGATAAGCCAGGGAATAAAGCCAGAATTTGGTAGAAGCCAATGATCAGAGCATCCAACCAGGTGAGTTCCTCCAAGATTCGCTGGCGTTT
>DAOVCZ010000042.1 GCA_030669775.1 Chloroflexota bacterium
AAGAAAAACCTGCAATGAAGTGAATAGTGTCCCTCTGTTTACTATTATACCTATATTACATTTTGTGCCAACTGTCATCTATCACTATTAGTACGGATAAATGATATGTAATTGAATCTTCCTTGGAACATTACCGGCTGAGGTGACGGGGAGAGATGGTTCGCCTCGGATTTGCTCCATATTGTTCTGCTGAAGATAGTTCTTCTGTGAGCCGCAAATGCAGCAGGGGTTGTTATCAGATAGCAGTCGCGGGTGGTTTATTGCTCTCGGATCTCTTTGGCTCTCTCGAACGAACGGGTACTGAGGCCAAGCGCCAACAAGGCAAGCACGCTGCCTGGTCGGCGGTCTGGATCTACCGTCTTGCCGGTGGCGGGATAGCCTAAGTATGGGGGCAGGGTGATGTCTCAGGTATCATGCAACAACTTGGCGTGACACCGCCAACGGGGAAAGGCGGAGGATAAGCCGTAAATGGCTATCAAACCCCAGAGCTCACTCGATTATCAGCCACCAGCTCCAGCAGCCGTGCTAGTGACATCTCCACAGATTCAGCAAGTTGCACAATCTTAGATTGTGGTAAAACTATTGGGGGCAGGTCAGTATTATTGTGTATACTTTGAATAATGACCTTAAGCAAATGCCTGTATGACGATTGATATAAATTCAAGTTATATGACAAACTTCCCGCTTAAATAGTTGTCAGCCATATAACCAGGAGGGTGATTTACAACCATGACGAATAAAATTACTGAAAACAAGGCTGACAAAATAGGTTATGCTGAACATCGAGACAATCAAAACACATTCTAAATAAATCAACCAATCCATCAACGGGTAAGAGCCGGGATGTGTCCTCAAAAGGATAAGAAATCAAAAAATACCGAGAACCTCAGCAAGTATTGGGAGTGGTTCTCCTTTTTTGGCTTGCTGATAGCGATATTCCTGGTAATGGCGTTATGGTATCGTTGGTTGCGTCCCGATCCCGATTTTCTAGCTTTTTCAACGGGGGTGGTACAACTTGTAGCAATCGCTTCATTTCTGGGATTGCAGACAAAAGGTGGACGAAATTTCGTCCTGCGGATCGACGACACACTCGGACTGGGGCGTCGAATTAACAGTCCCAAAAGGGTCACCATAACGATATGGACAATCGTTGGAGTGCTGGTACTTCTCCTTATTCCCGGTTCACAACAAGCGGCAAAATTCTACCGCCTGCGTGGTGTTGAAGCCCTGGAGGTGGGGGAATATAGCCGGGCGATTCGCAACCTTGACCAGGCCCTCAGCCTCGCTCCCAATAGTGCTACCACAAGGTATGATCTAGCTAACGCCTACGAGGAACTGCACGATTATGACAGGGCAATTGAAGAATACCAGCAATCGTTAGAATTGGATGATAGCTTCTGGCCGGCGTACAACAATCTAGGCCGTCTTTATTTGCTATCGAAGAATGACCCTGATGCAGCGTTGGGTACACTCATGACGGGAGAACGTAGAGCGGAAGATCCGATTGCTAAAGCTATTATTAATAAGAATATTGGCTGGGCTTATTTAGAAAAAGAATTACCTCACATATCGATGAAAACTTTGCTGGCCACCATTGAAGAATTGAAATCGATTCAGAGTGAGGGGTACAATGTTGAAGTTTATCTGGCGGAGGCATACAATTTGCTGGCCCGAGTATTTGAGTCTCTTGGAGATCAGGATCAGGCGCAAATTGCATTAAAGGATAGCCTGGGGTATGCGCTGGCTGTAGCAGAGTCCGGGGCTTGCACTACCCCAGGCATTCGTCTAGCCCCTGATTGCTTGGCAGCAATTCGCTGGGTTGCCGAAGCACGGGAAGTGGTTTATGGAGGGGAAGGAGAGCCGTGATGGGCAAAATATGTCCGTTGATTTTTATCCCATTCGTGATTAGTTTGTTGGTGGCAGCATGTGATCAGCGGCAGGCGTATACGGACCTGGGGTCAGCTTCGAATCAGGAAGCGGTTGATGAACTACCCAACCTGCTTGTACAGGCAAAAGGGAGTGTTCAGATACGGCGTGAGGGATGGAAGGATTTCTTACCGGTTGGCTTTGGTGCATTGATTGAATCAGGTGACTTATTACGGGTGTCAGATGGCAGTCTGGTAAGCGTTTTTTGTGGGTCTGATTCAACTTGGGATGAGAGCCTGATCGAATTATCCGCGGATGGTCTCGAGCATGGTGTGCCCTGCCGCAGCGGTCGCCCACCCCGCCCGTGGTCCGATGTCGCAGCCCCACGAGGAGAAAATGAAAGTGACATCCCATTTGTCATTTCCCCACGTAATTCTGCTTTAGGGAGCGATCGACCTTTTCTCCGCTGGAACGAGATTGGCGTCTCTTCTTATACGATATCGATTGTGGGAGAAGATTTACAGAACAGACCGCCCATTGTGGTGAGCGAAAGTGAAATTCCCTGGCCAGGGGAATGGCCCCCATTGGAGCCAGGCTCAAATTACGTGTTGATCGTTGATGTGGGAGGCATAAAATCTAACGATGGCAATGAAGGCAATATAGGGTTGGGATTTTGGCTGTTGCCAGACGAAGAGGTCCAAAGAATCCAAGCCTTGGAAGAGAAAATCAGGTCTCAAAACATGAGCGCCGAAGGTACTGATTTGTTGATCGCAGAACTATACCAGAACAACAATATGAGAGCAGAAGCCGCCCAGCGATTGCAGTCGGCTATCAGCGTTCAACCATCCGCGGCCATGTGGCTAAAATATGGCCGGTTGCAGCTTGAAATTGGCCTGCCAGGCGAAGCAATTCAAGCCTTCAACCAGGCGCTCAGTGTAGCAAAGGCGGATGGTCAATTGGAGATCGAGGCGGCCAGTTTAATCGGTTTGGGCTTGGCAAACCGCATACTCGGTGATGAGCCTGCGGTTGTGGAGTTATTTAATGGAGCAGCTGTAATTTTTCAGCAAATCGGTGATCAGAACGGCTTTTCACAGGCAAACGAGCTTTTGACAAAGTAGTGAACTACCGATGGGTTGGAATCGTTGATTATTAGAAAGATCAGCAGCGAATTCGATGTATTCAACCGAAAGAGGGAAGGTACTTCCGCATAATAACCGAATCCAGATAGGGTTAGTATTTGCGATCCGAACAGTGCTTCTGCTTCTGGTTATGTTTTTCATCACAAGCCATCCCCTTGCTGCCAGTGGTTCGTCAGATCAATCAAGCGGGGAAGGGTTAACTCCACCAACAGATTGGGAGATCCTGCTTCAGGATGAATTTGAGGACAATCGGAACGATTGGGATATTGGTGTTTCCGATAAAGATAGGGTGAGATTTAAATGGCAGATTATTGAGGGGAAATATCGCTGGGAAGCACACCCATATGATAGTTTTGGCTTCCTTTCAATACCGGATCATGATCCTGTGGAAGATTTTTATTTAAGTGTTGATATACGCAAGATCGCTGGTCCAGACTATGCTAGATATGGGATCATTTTCCGCACTGACGGTGATAGTTGGTATATGCTCAGCATACATGATCCAGGGCAATATTCTTTGTGGAGGTGGCATAATGGGGAATATGTGGCTCTAATCTGGTCGAGAAAGACAGATGCCATTCATCCTGGTCAGGTCAATCATATTGAATTGATGGCGGTGGGACCTGAGATCAGCATCGCGATCAACGGTCAACTGGTGACCGGAGTAAACGATGACACGGCGCAGCAGGGCTGGATTGGCTTGTATACTCATATGTCCAAAGCCGGTGAGGATGCGATTTTCGAATTCGACAACCTGGTCCTGCGTGGGCCGAAAAGTGAAGATTCACCCCAAGATGTTCAGGATTCACGGGATCTTGAACAGCGAATTGCTGATTATCAAGACGATCTAACGGAATATCGAAGGGTTGGGGATAAATCCGGCGAAGCTAAAACCCTAAACAATATTGGTCACAATTATCATTATATGGGGGAATATGAGAAAGCCATTGACTACATGCAGCAGGCCATCAACGTCTACGAGTCCATCGGTGAAGTAGCGAAGACCGCCTACCCCTTGGATGGTTTAGGTATGGTTTATCGCGCTCTTGGAGAATACGAGACATCAATAGATTATTTCAAACAGGCTCTTGAATTCGTTCAGCAAGAGATTCACAATGACGTTTGGGAAGCCAACATATTCGACAACCTCGGTTCGATCTACGAAGATATGGATGAAAACCAATTGGCTGTTGATTACAAGCAGAAGTCGCTTGATATGTGGATAGATATTGGTGATGTAGAAAAACAGGCCTGGGCAATAAATGGCCTCGGATGGAACCAACATATGTTGGGCGACAATGAACAGGCGATCGAAAATTTAACAACAGCCAGGGATCTTTTTCATCGTATTGACGATCCGTATGGCGAAGCATGGGTGCTCGGTAATCTGGGCTCGATCTACGAAGATATGGGTGAAAACCAATTAGCCGTTGACAACAGGCAGAAGTCGTTTGACATGTGGAAAAATATTGGCAATATAGAAAAACAGGCCTGGGCATTAAATGGCCTCGGATGGAACCAACATATGTTGGGCGACAATGAACAGGCGATCGAGAATTTAACAAAAGCCAAGAATCTTTTTCTTGTTATTGACGATCCGTATGGCGAAGCATGGGTGCTGGATAATCTGGGATGGGTGTATCGAGAATTGAGCGATTATGATAAAGCTTTGAGCGTCATGCAAAATACCGAACAGATCAAGGGTAGGCTTAATGATAAAGAGTGGCAAGCCGATACTTTGTATGATTTGGCTGACCTCTGTAGAAGGCATTATTCCTATGGGCTAGCTCTTGAATACTTTGATAGAGCCCTGGAGATCTCGCGGGGATTATGGGCGGAGGAAGGCCAGCAGACAAACCTGCATCAGATAGGTGGGGCATATATTGATCGATTCAACATCTCCAGCGACACAAACGATTTGAAGGAAGCTAAAGTTTATCTTGAACGTGCATTAGAAATTCATCGTGACGCAGGCAACCTTACAGAGCAAGCTGAGTCATTACATGGCCTGGGTTATGTTTATGAAAACCTCTCGGATTATAAAAAAGCAGCGGATTACACACAGGATGCTTTGTCAATCTGGCGTACCGCTGGAAATCGCAGAGAAGAGGCCTGGGCGTTGAATAACATTGGCTATAACTACGCTTTCCTTTTCGACTACCCAGTTGCCATGGATTATCTCCAACAAGCTCGCCAGATATTCCAGGACATTGATGATGGTTATGGAGAGGGATGGGTCATCGATAACATGGCATTTGTCACTTCCCATAATTTGGGTTATGCCAAAGGGATGGAATATCAATTAGAAGCATTAGCTGTTTACGAGGAAATTGCGAATCAAGGACAAATCGCTGAAAGCCTGAATTCATTGGGGAGATACAGCGTTGCTGTTGGTGATTATGAACCAGCACTGCAATATTTCCAAAGGGCGGGCGATATCTGGCTCCAGCGTGGAGACACGATGAACCGTAGTCGGGCAGTAAATAATGTTGGGGTGGCATATGCCTTTCTTGGTGACGATGAACGTGCCATGGAATATTACGAGGAAGCGCTGGAGATGGTTATCTCTATCGGAGATCGCTGGCGTGAGGCCACCATGCTTGGTAACCTGGGAGAAGGTTACTTGAATCTGGATGAACCCGAGAAGGCATTGGAATACTGCCTTCAAGCCAAAGCAATTTACGAGGAAATCAATCACCCAGATATTTATTACCAGGCCGCTAATTTAAATTTTCTCGGTCGGGTATACCAAAAAATGGGAGATTTTGATCAAGCCGAAAGGTACTTATTAGATGGCCTGGAAATGATGAATGTGGATCGTAGTCCGTATGGCATCGCATACTTAACGACGGACCTGGGAGAGTTTTATTACGATGCTGGTGATTACGAACAGGCTCTGGAGATATTGAACCAGGTATTACAGCTGTGGCGTCAGATCAGCGACCCATACGGTGAAGCCAGGTCCCTGAAATTAATCGGAAAAGTGTATGAAGCCCTGGGTGATAATGTTAGTGCGCTAGACGCTTACCTGGAATCGATTACTGTTTCAGAGACTATCCTCAGCCAGGTAAAAGCGGAGTCATTCCAGGCTTCAATGGCTGCAAAAGGGATAGATGTATACCAGCTTGCCATCCAGCTATTAATTGAAATGGAACGCTATGATGAAGCTTTCGAACTTAGTGAACGGAACCGCGCCCGAAATTTCCTGGACGCTATGGGCAACAAACGTCCGGATATCAGCCGTGGTAGTGATACACAGTTGATCCAACAGGAAGAGCTTCTACGTTCGGAAATCAGTGCCATCGAGAATGCCTTGTATATCGAGAAATCAAAATCCCCCGATCAGCAAAATCCCCAGTTAATAAATGACATTAAATTACAACTCAAAGCCAAACAACAAGACTACGAGGATCTTGTCGCAGAAATGCAAATCAACAATCCCGAACTTGCTTCTCTCGTATCAATTGATGCCACAACAATTTCTGAAACACAACTTTTATTGGATGATAACACTACATTGGTGTCGTATTACCTGACCGAAAGATTCCCCCTCGCATTCATAATTTCAAATGACGAGTTCCATGTTGTTTTGATCCCAACGGAGATCGACAAGATTTCCACAGAGGTAGAAAGCTTTCGCGCTCTTGGTTTGGCAAATCTGGAAAACCCGCAGCCTCGCAGTCTGGAAAACCTTTACAATTGGCTGGTTTTACCTTTGAAACCCTATCTCAATACTTCCCTAGTCGGGATCATACCCCACCAAGCGCTGCATTACGTGCCATTTTCTGCGTTAAACGACGGGGTAACTTACTTCTCGGAACAGTACATCATCTTTCAATTACCTTCATCGAGTTCATTGCCCTACATTCAGGATAAAACTGGGCAAGAACTGTCGAATCCGCTTGTTGTTGGAAATCCTGATACACAAAATCCTGATTTACCATCGCTTAAGTTTGCTGCTCAAGAGGCTGAGAAGATTGCTGCACTTTATACCGTTCAACCGTTATTGGGATCTCAAGCTAGTGAGTATGCTTTGCGAGAAGCATCAGCCGGAACTGGCATAATCCATATTGCTGCCCATGGTGGATTAAATCCTAAGACACCTATGTTCTCACGCTTGTGGCTGGCACCCGAGAAGGGTGAGGACGGTCAACTCAATGTTTATGAAGTGTACGGATTGAATTTAGATCGTGCGGACCTGGTCGTCCTTAGTGCATGCCAAACCCAACATGGAGAGGTGAGTGCAGGCGATGAAATCATCAGCCTGAACCGCGCATTTTTATACGGTGCTCCGACTGTTATATCCAGTTTGTGGTCTGTGGACGATCAGGCAACCGGCGAGATGATGGAACGCTTTTACTCACACCTGCAACAAGGCATGACAAAAGCCGAAGCATTACAAGCAGCCCAGAAGGAAATCCGTAACGATCCTGAACATCCTGAATGGCAGCACCCATTTTACTGGGCAGCTTTTGTAATTAATGGGGATCCCGGAAAACTACATGAAGTCAAATCTGGACCCGCTGACCAACTTTCCATCCTTATCCCAACCAGATATCGCCTGCCAATTGTCACCTTGATAGGTACTGGAATGCTGGTATCGATTATTGTATTAGGAATATTTATCTTCAGGAAAATACGATCTTGAACGCTGGTTGCTGGTCAAATGTTGGCACTCAAAACACCATATTACATCATGGAACATGGGCGGCCCGAAACGGCGCAAAGGTTGGCGGCTTCTACCTGGATGGACCTGGTTTCGAGGTGGCGAGAATTGAAAAATATTGAGGAGCGAATAGCTGAATTGGAGGTTGCAGTTTATGGCAAAGCAAATTGAAACGAGATTAAATAACCTGGAACGAACTATGAATCCCGATGCGGGTGATGGAGATGTGATCCCGTTTCATGACTTGTAGATTGATCTTCGGAGAGAGCTGGATCACGGTTCCGGGAGGTATTTCACACCGGTTGAGTTTGTCGAGAACCATCAAGATGTCCATGCTGAAATAATTGAACAAACTTTTTAGCATGGTGGGCGATTTGACGGGTGAAAGGAAGGGAAACACGAGATGAAGAAATTTACATTGTTTGCAATTGTATTAATGCTTGCTGCTTGTTCATCTGCTCCATCGGAGGAGGACATTCAGAAGGCGATTGAGGAAACAAATGCGGCTATTCCGACAAATATGCCCGCTCCGACCGAAACAAGTCAAGATCTTTCATTATCACCAACACCTACTTTTACATCCTTGCCGACTTCAATTTCCCCTACTCCGGTTTCTCAACCATCTGATATCGAATTAGGTCAAATCAAGGGTGTATTGGTAGATAAGAATTCAGGACAGCCTGTTTCGGAACGTCCTGAATTGTGGCGCGATATTCTCGAAAACGAGACTGAAGCTGAACTGAATGAGATTCAAGAATTATTCAATAAAATTGAGCTCGAAATCGATAAACAAGGAGTGTTCCTTTTCAAAGGTGTTCCCTATGGGCAGTATTTAATTTTTACCAAAAAACACGGTATGGTGACATCTGCATTTATCGTGGAGCCGGGTCAAATTGTAGATTTGGGCAAAATCGAGATACCAAAATGAGGAGTATAACGATGAACTGCAAAGGACTGATTCCCAGGATGTTTGGATGCTCAATTGCCCAATTATTGTAAGTATATTGTGTCAAAGTGGAGATATTCCATTAAGAATTTTGCTTATCAACCCGTTGGGGGGCAGGGCAAGTGAGCCGGGCACACTATGTGGCTTGTCAATGACCTGAATGTTGTATATACCAACATTACACACCATTTGACACTATGCAAACCTTTAGGTATCCTCAAGCAAAGATCATGAGAGAACTGCAATCAATGTCAGGCAGAGTTACTCATCGCCGCTGATTGCAAATCCTTCGCAATGCCGGTCCTTCCCAAAGCTGAAGTGTATCCCGACAGAAAATATTACTGACCTCAATAAATTATTTCTAAAACTACTTACTTTAAAAACGCATGGAGAAAAAAATAAGACAGTTGTTACTTTTGGCCCGTGTGTTGCTTATTTTACAGTATGCCTGCACAGGCGGGACTGCCACGGAAGCCCTCAACAACCCTGCCAGTCTGTAGATACGCGGTTCTTGCATGACCAGATCAGGACCAGCCATACCACATAGCGGGGGCGTAGGCTTTGCTACATGCTGCTAGGCCACATTCACAGGGGCAATTGATGTCAGTACACGCACTGATCCCGCAATGGTAGGTTTCTTGCTCACCATCAAAAGGGCGAAACCCCAGACCTAATCGCAATATAGCTCACAATCCAGCGTGATTTCGTCACCGCTCGTGATAGTCATAAGCAGCGATCCTGCCAGGACGTCATTGACCCCTGATGTATCATAAGTTCGGACCACCACGGGCCACCCAGATTCTGTCCTGAGGTTGTCACAGATGTCGAGAAGATCCATAACGGATACATGAATGACATAAGTGCCTGGTTCCTCGACCAAGAAGGAGTAATAACCATCCTCATCTGTTACTGTACTATCTACTTCTGAAGAATCCTCGTCCCAGACAAGTTTGACGGTAGTTCGGACTGGTTCATCACGGTCCATCAGGTAGACGCGGCCACTGACAATACCTCCAGGAACAGGCGTCTCGGTTGGTGTGGGTGTCGGTGGGATAGGTGTGGGCGTCGCTGTCGGCGGGCCAGGTGTGAATGTGGCGGTTGGCGGAACCGGCGTGGGTGTGGATGTAGACGGGACAGGGGTGGGTGTAGGTTGGGGTGTGCCACACGCGCCCAAAAGCACTAAGACTAACGTCAAGCCAGTCATTTGCGGTAACAACCTCTTGTGATTCATCGTATCCTCCTCCGTAAACTGTCTGATTTTGGAAACGACTCAAGTTTGGGTGGCCTCTGGACAAAATTGTACTTGAAGAAGGAGGCAGGGCGGGGGAGATATTGTCAGCCTCTCGCCCTACACTCTGGCGTAAGCTACTCAAACACTATCTCGACCATGCGATCTTTCCCTAGGAAGTCCGCGCCCCGGTCGGTCAGCAGTATCAAGCCAGGCGAGTTCTCCATCTCGCCAAGGGCACCTTTTATGCAGCCTTCGTACGTGACTCCTACAGTCACTATGATTGTGTCGAACTGCAACGTCTCCTCCATAGTCTCCCACTTCAGATTAATCAACGTGCCCGGCAGAAAACCTCCACCGTCCAGCGACGCAGCGACATCCTCAGGGATGAGCGGAGGTCGTTCTTCGCTGCATAACCACAGTCCTTTCTCTTTGAAAGTTTCCCAGCTTTCCGGCGGGCTGGCGGTCAGCGCATAATAGACATATTCATCATCCGGCGCGCCCGATTCTAGTTCGACCTCGACTTCCTCGGGAACATCCAACGTAATGACTTCGTTGGTTGAACCTGCACAGGCTCCGACAATGACACACACGAGTGTCAAGATCAATCTGAAGGAAAGTGTCACTAGCAAGCTTCTCCTATTCATCATCTTAGTCCTCCTTTCAGAACTGTAGATAAAGTTTCAACAACCTGCCGCCCAACGGAACGCGCATCAGCCGCCGGGCGGGTTTGCAGTGTATGTTGCTGTCCAGAACTCCCTGCAACAATGAAACTACTTCCAAATTTGAGCCGCGATTAATCTGGTCGGGTGCATGCAATGTTGGGCTGCCTCCTCAAGCTCGATGCGAAGACTGAAACTCCCTGCCAGAGTACTCTCAAGTGCAAGTTTCTTACTATCGTCAGGACTAGTGTCTTACTAAAATCTCTCCAAGATCAATTTCCTGCCCTTTTTCTATCTCTATCATGAA
>DAOVCZ010000171.1 GCA_030669775.1 Chloroflexota bacterium
GCCTGACTCGACCAGTTTATCCAATGTGTCTTCTACCTGAGGGGCAGGCCAACGGAAAAGTTTAACCAGGTTTCGTAGAGGGGCGGCACCAACCGATCGCAGGTAGAGTTGAACGAGTTTCTGACGGGCTTCAGATTCCTGTATCAAGCGTGCCTTCTCGAGCAGTTCCGGGTGATGACGGTGCACTACTTCATAAATGAATGAATACCGCCAGCCGCCTGCCTGGCTTGTGCCAATTGGCAGGACTTTAAAATCTGCCTGCAGATCGGTAAGGGCACGATTGAATCGTGAATCGCTCTCGCGGCTGGAGAGGTGGGCTGCCCGGCGCAGCGAAATGGTGTCCAACGGTCCTTCTAACAGTATTGCTTCGTATACCGCTTTTGCCTCTTGGGTCATGGTTCCTTGCATGTACTGTATCTGGTAATCTTCTTCAGGTGAGCCGTAGTTTTCCGAAAGTGCATAAAAATATGGAGCAACCGGCAGTGAAATGATGGTGGACTTCTTTCTCAGCACCTTAGCGTAGTACCATCGCCGGGCACCAAGTAATGAATCCTTCCAGCCCCAGGTGACATGTCCTGGATCGTCGTGAGCGTCTGCTACCGGTCTATCTCCTGCGACCGCGACCCACAAACTTGGCAAGAGCATGTCCTTGATCGGCCAAAAAAAGATAAATCCGCGTTGGTCAACGAATTGGATAGCCTGTTCTTTGGTTTTTATTCGCTTTCCAGATGTTGAAAGAAAAGTATTTATTCGATAGGATTCAATTTTCTTGAGAGAGATATGGCTCATGGATAGGTATTATAACGAACACAGGAGCTGTCCGTCCATTGGTTCTATGAGCTTGTCTATCCTTACATCCATAAGGGCAGGTGGGCAAATCTCCAGCAGTAATCGATTTTAGTCGGACAGGCAGAATCGAGAAGTTTGGGAGACAAGGACTGGCTCATTGGGTGAATCTGGGAGCGGGACGCAGAATGGGTTGTGGTTTTGAGCGCCGTTCCGTGAAAAAATCGGGTGGCAAGGGCAGCGGTGGGTAGATAAGGCTGCTATCCAGCGCCGCGTAGGGAATATAGAACAATTTAGCCGGTCCATTTGGAGCGAGACGCGCATCCTGGAAGACAAAGGCCAGATATTTTCCATCCGGGCTGAAGACTGGATCACGGTAACAGCATTTACCATCCATGGGGTTGGCTTTAAATCCACGATGCAGGTTGGTGTTGTAAACCCACAGATCACCAAAGCCATCGTTGCGTTTGTAGCTGGTCAGGGCGAACAAATCACCACCATCCCAGGCAAAATCCTGGATAATTGGATTCTTTTCATAATCATCCATAGTGAAACGTGTGGCGGGAAATTCATCCAACCGGGGGAGAGGAGCGGTGCAGCTGCTTATGTCGATGATATGGATTAACTCAACATGGCGGTCCGAATCATATCCCTGGCGGAGGATCGCCAAACGATCACCATCGGCAGACCAACGCGCTCTGCTGACAGTTACCATTGATTGGCGGTGTTTGTACGGGGCGAGGCTGTCACAATAGGCCAATTCTGCCAAATCTGCACCTGATCGTACCTGGCTTAAACCTGATTCATCAAAGGGGATCACATACAGCTGACCATCCAGGCTGACCGCGACCTGTTCTCCATCGGGTGAGAACTGGAAGGAATCTAAACGGGCGGCTTGCTCGAAACAGGCTAGGTTCATTATCTGCAAGGTGTGAATGTCGACATAGTTTGCACAGACTCCAGAAAGATAAATCACCCCCTGGTTATCAGGAGACCATTGTAAGGATGACTTTGGCAGGCTATCGTCGGTAAGCTGGGTTAATTCTTTGCCATCCAGATTTGCCATCCAGACCTCGTTCTGGTTGATAAAGGCGATCTTATCTGCATTCCCGACGATCGGGACGAAGGGGGAAGCTTCCAGCTCCACCGTAGCTTGCGGAGTTGGGGAAATTGTTGGTGTTTTTTTGGTATGAAGGATGGTAGATGGAGCTGTTGGTGATGGGATCTCTCGGGGGGATGCAGTGTTGCTGGTTGTTGATGGTGATGGTAGCGTAGCTGTTGGAGATACAGAATGCTGAGCGATGGGTGACGGCGAGAAGCTGATTTCTGGATTTGGTTTGGAATTACAGCTAACCCCAAAGATAATAAAAACCAGGGCGATCAGTGCGATTGCCCTCACTATACCTTCAGAAGATTGGCGTGTTTTGCCAAATGACATCCCAGGCAAGATCCCTAATTAACCGGTGCCAAATTGCCGGTCGCCAGCATCCCCCAGACCGGGGATGATGAAGCCATGTTCATTAAGACATTCGTCGATCACTGCCAGGTGGATGGGCACTTCTGGGTGATGTTCCTGCATTAATTCAATCCCCTGCGGGGCAGCCAGAATGCCCACGAACTTGATTTTGGTCACTCCCCAGCGCTTAAGGATGTCTATCGTCGCAACAGCCGAGCCGCCAGTGGCAAGCATCGGATCCAGGATCAGGGTTACTGAAACCGTTGGTGCGACAGGCAGCTTGTTGTAATACTCGACGGGTTTTAAGGTGCGTTCGTCGCGATAGAGGCCAATATGCCACACCTCTGCGTTGGGCATTAACTCCCAGACACCCTCGACCATGCCTAACCCGGCGCGCAAGATAGGAACCAAACCGATGTTTTCCTGCAGCTCAACTCCTGGCGCCGTGGCCAAAGGTGTTTCCACAGATATGGGTTTAGTGAGGAGATCGGCGGTGGCTTCATAAGTTAATAAGGCTGCGATCTCTCGCACCAGTTCACGGAAATGTTGTGATTCGGTATCCTTTCTTCTTAATAGAGCCAGTTTGTGAGCGACAAGCGGGTGGGGGGATGGGTAAACATTGTTCATCGTAGACCTCATTTTTTGAATGTTCAACTGCTATTTATAGTCTCAAGCTGCTGGTTAATTTTCAAAGATGGCGATCTTAATCAACCTGAGCGGAACTTGCAAAGTTGAATCCTGAAAGAAACAATGGACAAAGAAGGCTTGCAGTAGACTTATCAATAGAACTTGTTTTGGCTAGAAAATTATTATAGCCGTTAATTACAGTTTTGAATCCTGAGGTGATGGTTTGATCTTGAAAATCACCAACCAAAATACTTCCTGGATGGAGAATATAGTAAAAATCTTCCCTGAAAACCGAAAGTGATCGATACATGTCTTCTGAAAAACCGGGTTATAATCAGCGAGATGAGCGCTCCAGAAAACAGATTGGTCGATCAAAATTCAAAACCAGAGGATCGCTTGGATCACGCTTTACGCCCGCGTAAATTGGTAAATCTGATTGGGCAAGAGCGGGTAAAGGAAAATCTAGGGATCCTGATCGCGGCAGCTCAACAGCGAAGTGAGCCGGTCGATCATGTGCTTTTTTACGGTCCCCCTGGTCTGGGAAAAACTACCCTGGCACATATTGTGGCCAACGAAATGGCGGTGAATATCAAAGTCAGCTCTGGTCCCGCTATCGAACGGCCTGGTGATTTGGCTGCCATCCTGACCAATCTGCGGGCGGGAGATATCATGTTTATCGATGAAGTCCATCGCTTGGGGCGCTCGGTGGAGGAGGTGCTCTACCCGGCGATGGAGGATTATGCGCTGGATATCGTGATTGGTAAAGGCCCCTCTGCGCGCTCGATCCGCTTGAAACTACCCCACTTCACCGTGATTGGTGCAACCACCCGCCTGGCGCTGATGACAGCACCATTAAGAGCTCGCTTCGGAGCGGTCTATCGCCTTGATTTCTATGAATTACCTGCGATGAAAGCCATCATAGAACGGGCAGCTGGTGTTTTTCAAGTTCAAGTGGAGCCGGGAGGGGTGGAAGAGATCGCCAGCCGTGGTAGAGGCACACCGCGCGTGGCTCTGCGTCTCTTGCGTAGGGTGCGGGATTATGCCCAAGTGCGCGGCGATGGGGTCATCACCCGTCAGATCTCCGAGCACGCCTTGGACCTGCTCAATGTGGACTCCCTGGGTTTAGACGAGATGGACCGGCGGGTTTTGGAAACAGTGATCAATAAATACAATGGTGGACCAGTGGGATTGAATACCATCTCAGCTTCGATCAGTGAGGAAGCGGATACGATCATGGATGTTGTTGAACCTTATTTGCTGCAGCTTGGTTTTCTGGAACGCAGCTCACAAGGGCGCATTGCTACCCGTCTGGCATACGAACATTTAGGGGTATCTATCCCTGTGGAAGACCAACCAAAATTGCTTTGAACAGCACCGTTTGAGAACCATGCATGTCGCTTGAACCTATTGCCCGGATCTTGATCATCGCTGGTCTCTCTCTGTTTGTGATCGGGGGACTGATCCACTTGTTTTCCCGATTGGGTATCAATCTTTTTCAACTGCCAGGAGATATCCGCCTCCAATCGGGAAATGTGACCTGCCTGATACCGCTTGTGTCATCCATCCTGCTCTCGATCGTACTGACTTTGATCCTCAGTGTGGTGATCCGCTTTCTTAATAAATAATAACGTTTGAATTTCCTAACTTTTAATTGAAAACATCTGATTTTGACTACCATCTTCCAAGCGAATATATAGCCCAGACCCCAATTGAACCCAGGGATCGTTCACGGTTGATGGTCGTCGACCGCAATAGTGGATCCATAAGGCACACTATCTTCAATGAAATTGGTGATCATTTGCATCCAGGCGATCTATTGGTACTGAATGAGACTCGCGTCATTCCGGCGCGTCTGTATGCCGCCAAGCTGCCTGGT
>DAOVCZ010000010.1 GCA_030669775.1 Chloroflexota bacterium
TCAGAAACTGGCGGATCGCAGAGTGAAGCATCGGCCCGCGCCAGATCAATGGTTGATCAGCTTTCACCATGAAACCGATCGACATCAATTTCACGCCATAAGCTTCAGCTGGGTACAGTTTATCTTCACCAGCAGGTGGTAGGTGGTCCACACCCATCATCGTAGGGATATTAGGTCCATATATGTCTGCATCCAGCAGACCTACGCGGGCGCCAGATTTGGCTAATACAACTGCCAGGTTCACAGCCAAGGTGCTCTTACCCACACCACCCTTCCCAGAGGCGATTGCGATTGCATTGCGGATCGGTAATTCCAAGAGGCCGCGCTGCCTGCCATCAGTGGGCACATTGGCATCCATTTTGACTGCCACGTTTTTTACACCTGGTATTGCCTCAACAGCCTCACGCGCCTCACGCTCGATCTGCGCTCGCAACGGACAGGCCGGCGTTGTCAGCACAACCGTAAAACCCACTTCTTCTCCATCAATACTCACATCGCGAATCATGTTCAGGCTGACCAGGTCTTTGTGCAGCTCAGGATCCTGGACCTTGCTCAGCGCATCCATGACCGCTTGTTCACTTACAGGATTTACATTTACCATACCAATTTTCCTTATCCGATCTAGCGTTGATAACTCATGAATTATATTAATTGAGACTCGCTGTCTCTGGTTGAATTACTACTCTTTATTGCTTTTTTCGGGCTGCTTTTC
This sequence comes from Chloroflexota bacterium, assembly GCA_030669775.1. Taxonomy (GTDB): domain Bacteria; phylum Chloroflexota; class Anaerolineae; order Anaerolineales; family UBA4823; genus PFL25. The sequence goes on from DAOVCZ010000010.1 coordinate 713, forward strand.
TGGCAGCTTTTGCAGCTTCAGCTTCGGCTCGCGCCGATTCCTCCCGGGCATAATTTGTGGGTCGAATCGAAGCGTAATACGAAACCGGCCGTGAGAGCCGCTCCTTATTGAAGATATTTTTCTCAAGGCGATTATATACCGATATCTCGTAATCGTGATCCATCTTGATCGCATCAAATGGGCAGTATTCAGCACACAGGCCGCAGTTCATGCAAATGTCTACATCTATGAAAAACTCTGCAGGTTCGGGAACCGGTCTGCCAGTGTCCGGGTCATTGGTCCGCTCGATCCAGATGCACTGCGGTGGGCAGACCTTGGCGCAGATTCCGCACGAAGTGCAGCGATCTCGTTTTTCCCCATCTTCATTTACTTCGTAAATCAGGAATGGAATAAAGCGAAATTCCTCCGGCACGGGCAATTTCTCATCTGGGTATTGCACAGTAAAGATGCCAGTTGCTGCAAAGCTCTTTCGACTATCAATCCCTTCTGCAGTGTAATAGCGGCGTTTCCCGCGCGATAACCAGCGGATATCTTCCAGATAGGTGTTCATGAAGTGTTTTAATGTGACACCCAAACCCTTCAGAAGTCCCTTACCATACATATCAGCCATAATCAAACTCCGTTGTGGATACCTTGTTAGCAGTAGAAATCACCTGGAGACTAACGATCCGTTTCACCTAGCACAATGTCAATTGAGCCCAAGATAGAGACTACATCGGCAATCTTATAATTCTTACACATCACCTCCAGGGCAGATAAGTTAATGAAGGATGGCGCCCGCACGTGATAACGCCAGGGATTTGGTTTTCCATTGGAAACAACGTAGAAACCCAACTCGCCTTTGGGGCCTTCAACTCGACCATAAGCCTCTCCAGCGGGTACACGAACCTGGTACTGAGGTTTTCCTTCCTGGATCGGTCCTTCAGGTATATCCTGGATCACCTGCTCCAATATGCGAATACTCTGGCGCATTTCATCCAAACGAATCAAGTATCGATCGTAAATATCGCCATGGTAGCGCACCGCGACGTCGAAATCAAAGCGGTCATAAATCCCATATGGGTCAGCCCGACGCACATCATAAGGTACGCCTGATGCTCGCAATACAGGTCCGACTGCTGAATGGGCAATTGCCTCTTCGGCAGTCAGCACACCAATGCCAATTGCCCGGGCGCGGATAATCTCATTGTCGGTCAGGAAAGTATCCAGATCGTTCACTTTTCCAGGCAATCTATACAGCACGAGATTCTTTACCTGCTCAAATACACCTTCTGGCAAATCACGTGCCACGCCCGCAAAACGGTAATAATTACACATCATCCGCGAGCCGCTAACCGCTTCGAAGATATCCAGGATCAGCTCCCGTTCTTCAAAAGCGTACAGTAATGGGGTAAAGAATGCCCCCAGATCGTTCAGCAGGAAACCAATGGCTACCATGTGGTTGAGGATGCGGGTTAATTCTGCCATCATCACCCGGATGTACTCAGCCCGTTCCGGTGGTTTCACCCCCATCAGCTTCTCAACCGTTAAAACGTAACCAAAGTTATTGCTCATCGAGTTGAAGTAATCCAAGCGATCGGTGAACGGTATGTTCATTAAAAAGGTGTTGCGTTCCCCAATCTTCTCATGGTTGCGGTGCAGATAGCCCATGACAGGTTCGAGATCGACAACCGTCTCTCCTTCCAGGCGAACCACCATTCTGAAGACACCATGTGTTGATGGGTGCTGTGGACCCAGGTTTACGACGATCTGGTCGGTGCTCAAGGCAGTCTCGCTCACCGCATGATCAAGCCTGCCAACGCCAGCATATACGGCTGTCTCACCCGCTGGTGTCCATTGCTCAGGATCGAAACCTCCTGGATAATCCACATTCTTATTGAAGGGATTATTTTCTTCCGCCCGGATCACTTCCCCACTTGGCCAGCGGCTCTTAAATGGTTTGCCATCGCCTTCGTAAAACGCTTCCCGCCAATCTTTCCGCAGCGGGTGGCCATCAAATCCTTCCCACAGCAAGACTCGCTTCAGATTGGGGTGATCCTCAAAGCGGATACCCATCAAATCCCATGCTTCTCGTTCTTGCAAATTTGCTCCTGGAAAGACTGGAGTGAGTGATGGTACTACCGGATCATCGCGATCCACCTGAACTTTATAGACTAACCCTGGCCCTCCGGTTGTCTGGTAAGCGTGATAAACCACTTCCATCCAATCTTCAGGCAAATAATCTACAGCGGTTACTGAGGATAAGAAGTCATAGCCAAATTCATCCCGCAAAACAGTAGCGAACTCAACTAGTTTCTCAGCAGGAACAATATACCCCTCGTACCCCTTACGCTCATCCCGGCCGATCTCAGGAAAACGTTCTTCTAATTCAGTTTTTTCTTCAACAAGTACTTCTTCGCTCATTTCTTCACTCCAATTTAGGCTTCTTCTACCGCGGGGACTTGTTGATCCTCAACCAGCTTCTCGGTGCTATATTGTTTGATCAATGCATATTCGCGGGGATCCATCAGGTCAGGTCCTAACACAGGTATTGGGATCGGCTCAACTGGATCTTTGCTGTACCAACGCACATTCTTGATCGATTGCTTATCGATTTTCTTCTGCAGGGTAATCAGTCCGTGGAGTAAAGCCTGGGGAGTTGGAGGACAACCGGTGACATAAACATCAACTGGGATAAACTTGTCCACCCCGTCTACAACACTGTAGCCCTCTTTAAATGGACCACCGCCAGAGGCACAGGCACCCATCGCCAAAACATACTTCGGTTCGGGCATCTGGTTGTACAGGCGTACGATCTGCGGGATCATCTTCTTGGTCACCGTCCCTGATACGATCATCAAATCGCTTTGGCGAGGGCTGGGTCGCATTACTTCCATCCCAAACCGGGAGAAATCAAAGCGACTTGTTGCAGCGCAGATCATCTCGATTCCGCAACAGGCCAATCCAAACATCATCGGCCAAATTGAATTTCGCCGGCTCCAATTATAGATTTTATCCAGTGTGGTGATCGCAACCTGGCCTTCCATTTCAGGAGGGATATCGTACCCAGGTGTATTTATTTCTTCTGTCATAACCAAGCTACCTCCTCATACCATTCTTGGTAAATTGATGCCAGGATAGCATCATTTGCCAGCTCAGGATCATCCACAAAACCAGGTAAATCCAAGGTCCAGTGAAAGATCATCATCAAAGATACGTCTTCTAGATTGATATCCGGAAGTGACTTTGATAATTCCTGGGCTATGGCGTATGAATCTTCCCAGGTCAAGGTGTTCTCTCCTGGCTTCACAAAGGCTAATTATACCGGATAAATTAAGCCTGTCAAACCTTGATTAACGCAAATAATAATTTGCGTTAATAGCAAATGAGGGTATAATCGGGGACATGGAAAATTTGACTCAAGTGAGATTAACCAATAGCTTTCCCCTGAGAAGGCAACTGTGAAAACCACCCGCCAGCGACTGCTGGACATAATCAGAAATAAACCTGGCGCTACAGCAGCTGAACTCAGCCGAGCCTTGCAGGTCACCCAGGCGGATGTACGCCACCATCTTTCCAATATGATTGAGGAGGGATTGGTAATCCCCACTGGTCAGGACCGCAGAGGTCGCCGGGGGCGACCAGCCCGGCGATTCAGTCTTACGGCTATGGCTCTACAGGATAACTTCGATTTACTTTCCAGTGCCCTGCTGGCCACTTCTCTTGATGATCTCCCACCAGACGCAGAAGCAACATATCTGCAGCGTGTTGCCAGCCTTTTAGCAGGTGAATTCACCCCGCGCGGCCCCCTTGCCCAACGTCTTGTTCAAGCAATCGAGCAGCTCAACACTCTCGGTTACCAGGCTCGCTGGGAGGCACATGCAGATGCACCGAGGATGATTTTCGAGCATTGTCCTTTCGCAGCTCTCCGTCCTGAACACCCCGAATTATGCCGGCTGGACACTTACCTGGTCGAAATCCTAGTTGGTGATTCTGTAACCCAGATCGAATCCAAAGCTCACCTGGCCGACGGGTATTGCCTGTTTCTAGTCGGAAAGGTTATCTCCTCTACAGATACAACTTGATTACTTACTTCTCCTTGGCTGCCTTCTCTAAAAAATCAAATCCCCTCTCGACCAAAAGTGCACCCTGCTCTGAATCTAGTTCCCCTGCCTCCAGCAACCGCAGCAGTGAGCCCCGCACTCCGCTCGCCTGGTGTGCCCAATATGAATCAGCAGACAGCCGCTCCAACCGTGCAATTAACATTCTGACCAAGTCCTGTTTATGATCCACTATCATCTCACTTTACTTAACCTGAGATGAATTCTATCCCATTAAAACAAAACAGCCCTGCAAAGGTGAGTAACCATCACAAGGCTGAATGAAGTGTGGAATAAACAATCCATTTATCTGAAGATCAACCTATCTTTCATCCCCCTCCACCGGGACGGTTTGGCGTTGTTGGAACAAAGTCCGCAAAGTAAGGTTGGTGCCCATTGCACCCCAAATTCCGAGGACAACCAGCGGGATCACCTGCAGGATATGCACCATGATCGCATAGGCTGTCATCAGCGCCGGGTCGAGACCAGCAATTAAGGACAAGGCTCCCACGATGGTCGCCTGGTACAAACCCGGCGTACCCGGTGCCGACGGGGGGGCAACAGCCAAAGTTAACAGGGTGATCGCCACCATCTGCTCTACCGGGAGATGGATGTTCAGACCCAGTAACACCAGATAAGCAAAGACGAAAAAAGCGCCCCAGATTCCAAACGACATAAACAAGCCGTATGTCAGCTGCCGGGGACCACCGGCCATTCGCAAGCCAGCTACCAGGTCTGAAAACACCTTCTCAACCCGCCGTTGATCAAGCCTTGGAAAACGGGCGAGTTGGATTTGCATCCATGACACAATGCTTTCAGCATTACGGATGATCAATATCATCAATACCAAGAAACCTAGAATTAGACCCGCATTGACCAGCATGGAACTAGTTTTAAGGGCAATAACATAACCAGTCAACAGTGCGACGAGGAACGCCAGAACACGCAAGACTTGTTCCAAGGAACGCTCAATCAGCATGCCTGAGGTTGCACCAGGTATCGACATACCTGAACCACCGCCGGTGATCAATACTCTCAAAGCAATTTCTGGGATGGGGGTTAAACTGTTAACCAGGTTGGATATATTAACTGCGTGAAACGATGGGAAAAAACCAGGTCTGTTTCCCAACAAGTATCGCCAACGTACAGCTAACAGCACATAGGCGACCAAAAGTGCTCCAATCCCGGCTGCCAAGAGACGCCAATCAGCCTGACGCAGCTGCTCAATTACCTGATCCAGATCGACGAACCAGAAAAAGAGCCCTCCGATAATCAGCGTCACCGCTAATGCTAATAGAATCCGCTTCTTCAAAATTTTTCCTTCACTATGGAATCATCTTCCATTGGTTTTCTTCAAATTAGCTGCTGATTATAAGCCTTTTTTGTGAAAATGATCAATTCCTAACAGTTTCTAACACAGTTTTCATGTTGAATTATGAGCCGGCGTACACCTTCCACCGCTCGAGGCTGGTATTCATATATCTTTATTCAACTGTCACCGATTTAGCCAAATTTCGAGGCTGGTCCACATCCAGGCCTCGCAATGCGGCGATATGATAGGCGAGAATCTGCAAGGGGATCACTGTGGTGACTGGACTCAGCATCCAAGGAGTAGGCGGCACCCAGAGAACATGATCAGCGATAGTTGGGATCACGTCGTCTCCCTCTGTCGCCACCGCAACCACAATCCCGCCACGAGCTTTAGCTTGCTCGATCTGGCTGAACATCTTCTCATACCAGGGATCGCGAGGTGCAATCACGACGATGGGCATGTTCTCATCGATCAACGCGATCGGACCGTGTTTCATTTCACCTGCCGGGTAGCCTTCAGCATGGATATATGAAATCTCCTTCAGTTTTAAAGCGCCCTCGTAGGCCGTGGGCATATTGATTCCTCGTCCTAAATAGAGACAGTGCGAGAAATCCTTCAAAGCCCAAGCCACTTCCTCAACTTCCGGTTCCAGGTCGAGGCATCGACTGGCTAAATCAGGAACCAATCTCAAGTCAGCCACCAACTCACGCCGATCGCTCTCCTTCAAACTGCCGCGCAAGTCTGCCAGCAATATTGCCAGCATGTAAAGATCCACCAACGGTGCTGTATAAGCCTTTGTTGAAGCTACTCCGATCTCAGGACCGGTTTGCATTGATATATATCCATCTGAGATGCGCATAGCTTGCGAACCGATCACGTTAACGATTGACCACAAGGTTGCCTTCTTTTGCCTGGCTTCTTCCATTGCGGCCAGAGTATCCGCAGTTTCACCTGATTGGCTGATTGCCAGCACCGCCGTATTCTCATCCAGAATCGGATCTCTGTAGCGGAACTCTGAGGCGATGTCCATCTCTACTGGCACACGCGCAATGCGCTCAATAAGCGCTTTACCGACCATACCAGCGTGGGAAGCAGTACCACAAGCTGTGATGAAGACCTTATTTATCCGCCGGGCCAGCTCTGGAGTCAGGTTGAGCTGCGGCAAGTATATGCGTCCAGCGTCGAAATCTACCCTCCCACCGATGGTATCAGTCAGCGAGCGCACCTGTTCGTGGATTTCTTTGTGCATAAAATGGCGGTGTTCACCCTTTTCGGCTGCTACTGGGTCCCAGGCAACAGTGTGTTCTTCAAAGACCACCGGTTTTCCATCTAATGTCTTTACTTCCAATCCATTTCGTTTCACAACACCTATTTGTCCTGATTCAAGAAACACCATTTGGCGAGAATGCTCTAAGATAGCTGGCATATCCGAGGCAACAAACATCTCTCCCTGACCAACTCCGATTACAACACCCCCGGCGTTCCCGATCCGGGCGGTCACGATCTTATCTGTTTCTTTGGTCGAAAGGAGGACGATCCCGTGCGCACCTTGCAGATGGGAAAAAGCTCTTTGCGCAGCCTCAACAAAACTCATCTCCAGTGAAAGGTAGCGGTCCACGAGCTGTACTATCACCTCGGTATCCGTATCAGATTTGAACTCCACCCCCTCTGCGCTCAGATCTTCACGCAGCTCCAGGTAATTTTCAACAATCCCGTTATGAGCCAGCACCACAGTACCACTGCTGCCCAAATGAGGATGGGCATTTCTGGCACTCGGCTCTCCATGGGTCGCCCAGCGTGTATGCCCAATACCAATTTGGCCGTGCAGAGGAACTTCATTCACCAGTTCGGCCAGACGGTCTAACTTGCCTGCATCCCGGCGAACCTCAATTTTTCCCCCTTCGATAACCGCGATTCCAGCAGAGTCATAACCCCTGTACTCTAAGCGCCTCAACCCGTTTAGGATGATCGGTGTAGCATCCTGGGGTCCGATATAACCTACGATTCCACACATGGGATACCCTCCAAAAACATACTGTTTGGGTGCCGCTGCCTGAATGGATGGCATTAATTGTGGCCGTGATAACAGGCTATACGCAGCACCCTCGAGTCAACAGGTTTTCTGTCACTCCCTGCAGTTTTGTCCGTCCGGTCACCCGCCTGGCTTTGTTGCAAGGTTCTTTGTTGGAGGGATAGGCATTGGGCTGTGACCTGCCCAGAGGGCTTCCGCTGATCCTTCGATTTTCTCCCAGAACTCTGATCTTCTTTCTGGGATTAACCCAGCCTTGCGACCGGGAACCCTCATCCTCGTCAACTCAATCAATGGCTCACTCTGATATTGATGCAGTTTGTTCATTTTTATTGAACATCAAATTAATGATTCCCACATCTTGAGTCCATGCGCTGGTCTTCCCTCGATTTTTTCCTATTAACTTCGCTTATCGTGACACCTCCTTTAAAAAGGCTTTGGGGTGCCCATTATACAATGATTCGGGCAAAATGTAGGTAAAAACCATCACCAACCGTCAAAACCACTGTGGATTGACTAGAACTATGGTACTACCTGTTCAATGGTATAATCGCGCTGAATTTGCAGGTGTGTGAGGAGCTCGAGTTAAACCAAGGGATAAAATTGGCACCTACAAATCCATTCGCAAAGGAGCCCCAATTTGGCTTTCAACCCATTTAACTGGCTACTGGGGTTTTTTTCACTCGACATTGCCATAGACTTAGGCACAGCCAACACTCTGGTTAGCGTGCGCGGCAAAGGCATCGTGATTAGAGAGCCTTCCTGGGTTGCCATAGATAAGCGATCTCGCGAGCCGAAAGCCATTGGTGCGGAAGCCAAAGAGATGGTCGGGAGGACTCCGGCAAATATCATTGCAGTGCGTCCCCTCAGAGATGGCGTGATCTCTGAATTCGAGATCACTGAAGCGATGCTGGAATATTTCATCGGAAAAGCACACCAGCAAAGCATTGTGCCTGTCCCTCGTCCCCGAGTAATCGTTGGTATCCCCTCTGGAGTCACCGAAGTAGAAAAACGAGCTGTTTATGATGCGGCTATGTCAGCCGGGGCGCGCGAGGTTGGATTAATTGAAGAACCAGTCGCAGCTGCCTTAGGAGCGGGATTACCGGTATCAGAGATCCGAGGCAGCATGATCGTCGATATTGGCGGCGGCACCACTGAAGTAGCCACCCTCTCCATGGGTGGGGTTGTCGTCTCAAGATCTTTACGTGTCGCCGGTGATGAGATGGACGAGGATATCGTCCAATATATGCGTAACAAATACAACCTGCTAATTGGAGAGCGGATGGCAGAACAGTCCAAAATCGCGATTGGTTCTGCCTACCACTTGCCTGAGGAGATGACCCTAACTTTACGCGGACGAAATTTGGTCACCGGGTTGCCCGAAGCCGTTGAAGTATCATCAGTAGAAATCCGGGAAGCGATCTCAGGTTCTGTCTTGACCGTCATCGATACCATAAAAGATGCCCTGGACGAGTGCCCTCCAGAGATCGTTGCCGACCTTATGGAATCTGGAGTTACACTTGCTGGTGGTGGATCGTTATTGCGCGGTCTAGATCGTCGATTAAGCGACGAACTTCACATCCGGGTTTGGGTTGCAGAAGATCCCATGACTTGTGTGGTCCGCGGAGCCAGCATGATTTTGGAAGATTACGAACAACTGGCACAGTTTTTAGTAGGGTTAGAGCGGGGCAGCACACACCACGTCTAACCCAGATTTTGAATGAATTTACCTCGTTCTTTTCAAACCGCCGCACTGGCGATTTTGGTTGTTGGTATCCTCCTGCTGGCGTTAGGTGGATATCTCACTCCTATTTCCCGAGTTGCTTTATCCCCTTTCATCTCAGCCCAAACCTGGTTGGCAAGCCGTTATCTCGCCATCCGTGATTTTATGACAGCCCCGCGAGATGTCGCTCTATTAACTCAGATCAATAACCAGTTGGAAGCTGAAGTTTCCCGTCTGCAATCCCAGATCATCGAGCTTCAACAACAGAATTCCGAAATGCAGGTTCTGTCTGCCTTGTTGGACTTTGCCCGAACGCATTCCGAAAACGAGTACATTACTGCTGCGGTGATCGGTCGTGATATCAGTCCTTTCTTGCACTACGTAATCATCAACCGCGGTTCTGATGATGGTTTGCGACGTGGAATGCCAGTAGTCTCCTCCCAGGGTTTGGTAGGACGGGTAGCCGCGGTCACCGCAGATGGAGCCCGCGTCCAGCTGATTACCGATCCCGACACCGCAATAAATGTCCGTATTCAACCTTCAGGAGCCGAAGGTTTGCTCCAGGGTTCCATCACCGGCGATATTACCGTTGAAGCTATTCCCCAGGATGCCAGTATTCAAACCGGAGATCTTGTCCTAACCTCAGGCTTAGGTGGTAATTTTCCCCCAGATATGTTGATCGGGCAGGTCAGCGGTGTGCGCCAAAGACCAGTTGAACTCTTTCAGACCGCAACTGTGGAACCCGTTGTAGATTTCTCCCAACTCGAGATCGTACTGGTGATCGTCAACTTCAGACCAGTAAATATCGCCCCGCTCATCCCCACACCTGGCACTCCATAAAATGATGAATTCAGGAATCATTAGAATCCGGTGAATGCGCACTTTGATAAATTCCTGATGGTGTAGAATGGCTATCTTCCTGGCAATTCCAATCCTGGGCTTGATGGTGATCGTCCAATCGGCTGTTTTCAGCCAAGTCCACCTGCTGTATGGGACAGTCGATCTGGTCTTGTTAATCGTCGTCGCCTGGGCGGTTCAAGAACGGGTAACAACTGCCTGGCATTGGGGCGTCATCGCTGGTTTATTGACCAGTCTGGCAACCGCTGTCCCAGCTCTGGCGATAATCCCCGCCTATGTTTTGATCACTGGGATGGCGATATACCTGCGGCGGATATTCTGGCAACGACCACTGTTAGCAATGATCGCGGCAACTGTGATTGCAACACTGATCACCCATGCAATCTCGGTTGCTGCTTTGGTGATAAATGGCACACCGATCCCTTTGATCGAGGCATTTTACATGATCACTATCCCCAGCGCCCTGCTCAATTTACTGCTCGCGGTACCGGTTTATGCTTTGATCGGCGATTTAGCCAACTGGTTGTATCCGCAAGCAATTGAAATTTGATCCAAACAATACTGCGGATATATTAATTCTGGCAACTGTAAATTACTGGTATAAATGACTCTGGTGTTGCAAATATTATATGAACAGTAATGCGAATCTCACGAACAACGTGCAGCTCTGGCGGATAATCGTATTTGGAATCGCCATCATTGGTGTTATTCTGATCTATTTGGGGCGATTGTTCTCTTTACAGATTCTTGAAAGTGCTGATTGGGTTGCCCAGGCAGAAGAAAATAGAATCAGTGAAATTAACCTGCCAACTCAACGTGGGATTATCTTCGATCGTAATGACTACATCTTAGCGCAAAATATCCCTTCCTATAATGTCGTCATCATTCCAGCTGATCTGCCCGATGATTTAGGGGCAATCCAAGAGATCTTCCGCCAGATTAGTGAGATGATCAATGTGCCGATCAATCTGAATGAAGTATCTAATGAAAATCCCTATGTCCCCTGCCGATCTGAACATGGCATCGCCCAAATTGTAGAATACGGTGAGACCTCTGCCCCCTACGTTCCAGTTAGAATCAAATGCAATGTCGACCGCACAACTGCAATGATTATTAAGGAAGAAGCGGTAGATTTACCTGGAGTAGATATCGAGATTGAATCAATCAGGGATTATCCCACTGGATCTCTCACAGCTGCCATTATTGGTTTCCTTGGCCCAATTTCTGCGGCTGAAGAAGAATATTATCGCCAGCGTAATTTTATCCCCGACCGCGATAAAGTCGGATACGCAGGTGTTGAGCGATATTTCCAAAGTATCTTGAGTGGACATAATGGCGAACGATTGGTCGAAGTTGATGTCGGAGGGCAAGTACTGCGCAATGTAGTCCCTCCTGTTGATCCCACACCTGGATTCAATCTGCGCCTGACGATTGATTCACGATTACAGAACGCTGCCGAATCGATATTAGTACGAGAAATCGACGAATGGAACGCTTATTACGGCGAGATGCGTATGAACAGTGGTGTGGTAATCGCCTTGAACCCCAAAACCGGAGAGGTTCTGGCGATGGTTTCCTATCCTAGCTATGAGAATAACCGCATGGCAAGGGTTATCCCTCAATACTATTTCAAGCAGCTCTCTGAAGACCCTCGCAATCCGATGCTCAATCATGCAGTAGGCGACGAGCTACCGGCCGGATCTGTATTCAAGCTGGTCACCGCAGTGGGTGCTCTCAATGAAGTGGTAGTCACGCCGGAACAGATAATTAAAGCACCACCCAAGATCGTCATCGAGGAAAAATTTTCGGCTAATGTACTAAATCCGCGTACCCGTGAGTTTATCGATTGGAACGAGGCCGGCTTTGGGGAAATTGACTTCGTCAATGGTCTGGCTAATTCCAGCAATGTTTACTTCTACAAGCTGGGAGGCGGTTTCGAGGATGAAATTCCTGAAGGCTTGGGTATCTGTCGGTTAGGCACTTATGCGCGCGCGCTCGGTTTTGGTAATTATCCTGGAATCGAGTTACCTTTGGTAGAGGATGGCCTCATCCCCGATCCGACCTGGAAGCGCATCAACCAGGGAGAAAACTGGTCGAGTGGAGATACTTATATCGCCAGTGTGGGCCAGGGATATATCATCGCAACACCACTCCAGGTGTTGCTCTCTGCATCAACTATCGCCAATGACGGTGAATTAATGCGCCCAACCATTCTGCGAGAAATCCTGGATAGTGATGGCAATATCATTAAGTCCTTCGTACCAGATTCGGTTTGGGACATCACTAGTGACCCAGTGATCGATATATTCGAAGATCCGAGCAGCCCCGGGGGATGCGAAAGCAAGCTCACCGGCGAAAAGAAATCCGTGGAACCCTGGGTGATTGAAAAGGTTCAAGAAGGTATGCGCCAGGCGGTCCTGAATGGCACCCTGACTGATGAGTTCGAGAATGTCAATATCTCAGTCGCTGGTAAGACCGGAACGGCTGAGTATTGCGACAAGTATGCAAATGAGAAGAATTTGTGCATCCCCGGGAACTGGCCAACTCACGCCTGGACCACTGCCTATGCCCCATACGAAGACCCAGAAATCGTAGTGATAGCATTTGTCTATAATGGTGGTGAAGGTGCCACGGTCGCTGGACCGATTGTACGCCAGTTCTTAGAGGCTTATTTCGAGATAAAAGCCGGGGATACCGCTGCTCAAAATCCCTAAGAGTTCATGCTATAATCAATTTTAATTTCATTTTGGGTTCGGATTTTCATTGAATTCGCCTGGTCCGACCTCAGCCTGACAAAACTATGGATGATCACGCCAAGGTGCAAATCAAGGGCATCCGCGAAGGGTTGTTGATCACCGTTCGTAATGATGATTGGTCCGAAGCAAAAGCCGCATTACAGGAGCAAATCAAGGAGCAATCCGAATTTCTGCGGGGTGGAAGACTGATCTTGGATGTTGGCAATCATGTCATCCGGGCCGCCGAATTAGGACAGCTGCGGGATATGCTGACCGATGATGGGCTCGCTTTGTGGGCGATCCTCAGCAACTCCCAAGTCACTCAACAAAATGCGCAATTACTTGGACTGGCAACACGGATAAATAAACCCAGTCCTGAGCGAACCACCCACACGATTGAAACAGCCCTGACCGGCGAGGAAGCGGTGCTTGTGCGCCGCACTTTACGTTCTGGATACAGTTTACAATATTTCGGACATGTGGTCGTTATTGGTGATGTAAATCCCGGAAGCGAGATTGTTGCTGGAGGTGATGTTGTAGTCTGGGGCCGCCTGAGGGGAATGGTCCATGCCGGCGCTGAAGGGAACCAGGATGCTGTTGTTTGCGCCATGGACCTTGCACCAACCCAATTGCGTATCGCTGACCACATCGCAACCACTCCCAAGCAACGTGGAAAACCACAGCCCGAGATGGCACGCATTGTTGATGGACAGGTTGTGGCAGTCCCCTGGCAGCCAAAAACGAAATGAGTCAATAGTGTACAGGAATAACTTACTAATGGATTTTGGGAAGGATAAATGACGAATAAAGTGATCACGATTACCTCCGGGAAAGGTGGAGTCGGAAAAACAACCGCCACCGCAAATATCGCCACGGCATTGGCTGTTGACGGCGCCAGGGTTGTCTGCATTGATGCGGACATTGGATTACGCAATCTAGACGTAGTTCTAGGACTTGAAAATCGCATAGTCTATGATCTGGTTGATGTGGTTGAAGGTCGCTGTCGGCTTCGCCAGGCTATGATCCGGGATAAAAGATTACCAAATCTCTTCCTAATCCCTGCTGCTCAAACACGGGATAAGACCTCTGTTTCCCCCAGTGACATGGTAAGACTGATCGATGAGCTAAGAACAGAATGCGATTGGGTCCTGATCGACTCACCTGCTGGCATTGAACGCGGTTTTCGCAACGCCATCGCACCAGCGGATGTGGTCGTGGTGATCACTAATCCAGAGATCTCTGCCGTCCGCGATGCTGACCGCATCATCGGCTTAGTCGAAGCAGAGGAAAAAGGTCCTGTCCGGTTGGTTTTAAACCGGCTCAAACCCGAATTGGTCAAGCGAGAGGATATGCTCTCTCCCGATGACATCCTTGAGCTCTTAGCCATAGAATTGATCGGCATCGTGCCAGAAGATGAAAAAGTGATCTTAAGTACGAACCGCGGTGTTCCCATCGTCCTAGATGGAAAAAGCCAAGCTGGCCAGGCGTTCCGGAACATCGCCACGAGGCTTGCGGGGCAAAATGTTCCCTTCCTTAATCTTGAGGATAGGAATGGCTTCTTTGGCCGCATCTCCCGCATGATGCGCTCAGGAGGTGATTAAGATGAGCACTTTCTTCGATCGGATCCTGGGAAGAGAAAAAAGGAGTGCAAGACAGGCCAAGGATCGCCTGAAATTAGTATTAATCCATGACCGGATCGACATGAATCCGGGCACGTTAGAAACCCTGAAAGATGAATTAATCGAGGTTATTTCAAGGCACGTCGACATCGACCCTGGAGCAGTGCACATTAAAATGACCCAGGATGGTCGCCAGCAACGCTTGATCGCGGACATCCCAATTAATCCATCCGGCCGGAGGCGCAGTCGAAAGAACGTATGAGTGATGTAAGAACCACTTGGCGACATTTCGATTTCTGGCTTCTCGGGGCAGTATCAATTTTAAGTATTTTCAGCATTGCCATGATCCGCTCTGCCATTGCTGGAAACATAACCTTAGCCGGATATGATCAACGCCAGGCCTTATTTGTGATTATTGGCTTTGGCGTCATATTGATCACCACCGCGATAGATTATCGCTTTTGGGCTTCGATCAATCGTATTCTCTATTATGGTATGGCCGGGCTCCTGGGTGTGCTCTATGTGGTTGGTGAGGCAATATTCGGATCAGCCCGCTGGTTTGAAACCACCTACTTCGACATCCAACCCTCCGAGCTAGCCAAAATCATCATCATCCTCGCCCTGGCAGAGTTCTTTTCTCGCAATATGGGGCGAGTAAATGACCCCCGCATCATCTTTCGCAGCTTACTACTGACTTTCGGAGTCGTCCTGTGGATTATTCTACAACCCAATCTGGGCACTTCCATAGTCATTTTAATCATTTGGTTCGCGCTGTTGTGGGCAAGCGGTCTCAATCTGAAAATGCTGGCTGCATTTGCCGGAGTAGGCATAGTTATCCCAATCATCGGGTATCCATTACTAGCTGATTACCAAAAAAATCGCATCCTTGATTTTCTTTTCCCAGACCCGAGTGCAAGGCACGGAGATATCTATAATATCCAGCAAGCCTTGATCAGTATTGGTTCTGGGGGTTGGCTTGGAAAGGGCTATAACCTGGGAACTCAGGTACAGCTGCGCTTCTTGAAAGTTCGCCATTCGGATTTTATTTTCTCTGCAATGGCTGAGGAGTTCGGTTTCATTGGGACTGTCTTGATCATTGGCTTGTTGTTATTCGTGATATATCGCATTTTACGCGCTGCCCGGCTTGCTCGCGATACTTACGGCGCATTAATCTGTTATGGCGTTGCTACTTTGGTGGCATTTCAAGCTTTGGTTAATATTGGGGTAAATCTGCGCCTGATACCAGCGACTGGATTGCCCTTACCCTTTATCAGCTATGGGGGCAGTGCGATGCTATCCCTACTTTTGGGCATCGGGCTGGTTCAAAGTGTAATCATCCGACATAAGTCTGCATAATTCTTAAAAACCAAACAACACTGTCCTCCTTTGTTTGTCAAATCATCAAGGAGATCTATGAACCAAAATACCAATAAACCAGTTCGGGTTCGTTTTGCTCCCTCCCCCACTGGAAGAACACATTTGGGCAGTGGTCGCACTGCTCTGTATAATTACCTGCTTGCCCGCCAGACTGGTGGCCAATTTATCCTGCGCATCGAGGATACGGATCGTAAAAGGTATAACGCGGAATCAGAACAGGAACTAATCGACAGCTTACACTGGCTGGGAATACAATGGGATGAAGGTCCAGATGTCGGAGGACCCCATGCCCCATACCACCAATCTCAACGCAAAGATATATACCTACAGCATGCCAAGCAGCTTGTCGAGATGGGTCATGCCTATTATTGCTTCTGCACACCAGAACGTCTTGCCCGTGTGCGCCAGGAGCAGCAGAAACGAAAAGATCCAACTCATTATGATGGAACATGTCGCCGGCTCTCCCCCAGCGAATCTGCACTGCGGGTAGATGATGGAGAATCACACGTAGTGCGCTTTAAAACCCCACAGGATGGATCAATTACGGTAAATGATCGATTACGAGGCGAGATCACATTTGAAAACCACAACATTGACGATTACATCATCGTAAAATCCGATGGGTTAGCACTCTACCACTTGGCCGCCATGGTAGACGATCACCTGATGGGCATCACACACGTCATCCGTGGTTCTGAATGGTTACCAACTTTTCCTCTCCATGCCCATATCATTCGCGCCTTTGGATGGCAAGAACCGGACTGGATCCACCTTTCCTTATTTCTGAAACCAAGCGGTAAGGGGAAAATGAGCAAGCGTGATTCCGCCCAATTAATGAAAGATGGCTTCTCAATATACCTCACCGACTTGCGGTCTCTGGGGTATCTCCCAGAAGGTGTCTTGAATTGGACTGCTCTGATGGGTTGGAGTTACGATGATCACACCGAGTTTTTTACCCTGGAGGATCTAGTCGAAAAGTTCAACATAGACCGGCTTAACCCATCACCCGCAGCGATTAATTTCTCCAAACTCGACCACTTCAATGGATTACATATCCGCAGTCTCCCAGTTTCAGATCTGGCAGATCGTATCAAACCTTTCTTCCAAGGGGCGGGGTATGATGTCGAGGATGACAAACTCTTGATGGTTACCACTCTCATCCAGAAGCGAATCGTTACCTTAGATGACGCACCAAAAATGGGAGGCTTTTTCTTTGAAGATGAAGTTCATCCCAAGCCTGAGGATCTGGTTGGAAAGAAGATGACCCCCGCAGAGTCAGCGACTGCAGCCCAACGCGCATATCAAATCCTGGAAGATTTACCGGTAATCAACCAGGAAACTGCTGAAGAACCGATGCGATCCCTTGCAGAGGAGCTTGGATTAAAAGCTGGACAGCTCTTTGGGATTTTACGCGTCGCGGTGACTGGTAGAACCGTGAGTCCTCCGCTCTTTGAAACCATGGCGATCATCGGGAAAGAAACAGTCCTCGCGCGTATTCACCAGGCAGTAGAAACGCTAAGCACAATGGAGGAATGATTTAGGCTGATCAATAACCAGCTCAAATTGGATTCTTTTTTGCTATCTTCGCCCAGGAATCGCGCAGCGATATCGTCCGATTGAAGACCAGTTTTCCATTTTGTGAAGCGATGGGATCGACACAAAAATAACCCTGTCTCTCGAATTGATAGGTGCGACCCGGGGAAGCCTCCGCCAGGCTTTGCTCCACAAAACACCCTTTCAGGATTTCTATAGAATTGGGATTCAAATTCGATTTGAAATCCAAACCCTCCTCCACATCATCCGGATTATTTGCCAAGAATAAACGGTCGTAGAGACGGGTTTCGACTTCGATCGCATGTGCAGCTGACACCCAGTGTAAAGTAGCCTTAACTTTTCTCCCATCTGGTGCATTGCCGCCTCTGGTCTCAGGGTCATAGGTGCAGTGCAGCTCGACGATTTCACCAGTCTTCTCATCCTTGATAAAATCTACACAGGTGATGAAATACCCATACCGTAAGCGAACCTCCCGTCCAGGAATCAAACGACGGTATTTTGGTGGGGGTACTTCGCGAAAATCATCCTGCTCGATATACAACACACTTGAGAAAGGCACCTTACGCGTGCCCATGGTCTCATCTTCAGGATTGTTAATCGCCTCCAGTTCTTCAACCTGGCCTTCAGGATAGTTGGTGATCACGACTCGTAAAGGGCGTAAGACACCAAGCACACGCGGCGCGCGCTGGTTCAAATCCTTGCGAATGAAATGTTCGAGTAAGGCAATATCGATAATGCTGTTGGTCTTAGAAACCCCGATGTGATAACAAAAATCGCGGATCGCTTGTGGTGTGTACCCCCGGCGGCGCAAACCGGATAATGTTGGCATCCTGGGGTCATCCCAGCCATCAACGATCCCAGCCTCCACCAACTGGAGCAGTTTGCGCTTACTAAGCACTGTGTAGCTGAGATTGAGACGAGCGAATTCGATCTGCTGTGGATGGAAAACCTGCAGCTGATCAAGCACCCAATCATACAAGGGGCGATTATTCTCGAATTCAAGGGTGCAGAGCGAATGGGTAATCCCTTCGATCGAATCTGATAGGCAATGTGTGAAATCATACGTGGGGTAAATCACCCACTCGTCGCCTGTTCTGTGGTGAGGGACATTCATAATGCGGTAAAGCACAGGATCACGCATAGTGATATTCGGCGACGCCATGTCAATCCTGGCGCGCAGTGTCCGCAAGCCATCAGGGAACTCACCTGCCCGCATGCTTTCGAAGAGATCCAGATTCTCCTCGACCGATCGGTCTCGATAAGGGCTGTTTTTACCCGGTTCAGTAAGTGTTCCCCGGTAGGTACGAATTTCAGCGGAACTTAAATCACAGACATATGCCTTGCCGTTTTTGATTAATTGCACAGCATATTCATAAAGTTGATCGAAGTAGTCGGAGGCATAAAAAAGACGATCATCCCAATCAAATCCCAACCAGTGAACATCCTCCAGGATCGATTCCACATATTCGGTCTCTTCTTTACTGGGGTTGGTGTCATCAAAACGCACATTACTGATCCCGCCATATTCGGCAGCAACGCCAAAATTGAGGCAAATCGATTTCGCATGCCCGATATGCAAATAGCCATTCGGCTCAGGTGGGAAGCGGGTATGGACACGACCTCCATACTTATCCGTGCTCATATCCTCGTTGATGATGGTGCGGACAAAATCAGTTGAAGAGCTTGGTTCACTTTGATTCATTATCTTCTCACTCCAGAAAACTTCGTATCAGGTAATTATCGCGAAGCTGCAATTCTATCTCTGTTTTTACCTATCGATAATAATTATATCTACTAAGTCAAAGTATACGAGCACAAAATTCAATCTCGAAGAATAGTATCAAGGATGATTGGCCTGATTTAGAGCTTATTTGACGTTCGCAACCAGCCATGATAGAATGCGACCATAATCTTTGGGGGTTCGTCTAGCGGTAGGACAGCGGTCTCTGGAACCGTAAGCCGAGGTTCGAATCCTCGACCCCCAGCCAAAAAGACTTCCGAGGCAGACTTGCTTGCGGAAGTCTTTCGGTTTAATTGGCTTGAATAAAAACTTATCAGCTATTTCCACCGAATAAACAATCCTACTAGAATTTAACCAGGAAAGCTGTCAGGTACATAATGGCCAGTCCGGCCACAAATCCAGCCAGGTTCATCCACGATACTAATGGAGTCCCGTCTCGTTCGGCATAATTTCTTAATAAAGTTAAAAATATTTTTATTTTAGACTAAATTTACCGAAATCATTATATATGCTCTCCCCCTATTCATCAAGCAAATTATAGGCAAAATTTCCTGTGACAAATATCCATTCTAATCGTGACAGGTGGTACTAAAAACAATAATGAGGTCTATTTATACTATACCTAGGGAATTTGGTTCAATTCAGACCTAAGACGTATTAATAGGAGAAATCGTAAGCTCACGCGATTCACCTTCTTATACATATGGAAAATCATAAAACACCAACTTCAAAATACCAATCAATCAGAAAGGAGGCAACCGTCTTATTTAAGGTTGAAACTTTACTATAGAGTTCTCAACCTGATGACCTTTGTCTTTTTTATCATCTCATGTGTTCAATTGGGATAAAAAAAGGATTCGAGCACCACTCAATAACATGTGAGAACTAATCATTAATGTGGAAGGGTAAACATGGAAAAGAAATCTTATGAACTTCCTGTGATGTACGCAGACCACCATGTCGTCGAAGTGAGACGGATTCTCTTGGAATTGCCTGGGGTGAAAGATGTTTATGCCAGCAGCGCATT
>DAOVCZ010000255.1 GCA_030669775.1 Chloroflexota bacterium
GTCATCAGGTGTTCGTACCCAATCGCTCGCGACCAGTTGTGGTGCGCCCAGCCTTTTGGCTCATGCCCGTGGCGCGCCAGTCCCTCATACTGCTTATAAAAATTGGGACGCTCCCATCCGGTACGCTCACCAAAAAATGCACCTAGATCTCGCAAGCGAGGATAAGTTGGTGATAAGCGTAAATTCCGCCCAGTCATGCGCTCCTCGGCGGGATAATGGATGTCATAATACCTCGAGTAAGTTTCGATGGTGCGGTCCAAAATGTAATCCCGGCTGGCATAATTCGTCCCAAATCGACGGACGTCTAAGCGCCACAAATCCCATTCTGGATGACCATCGATAATCCATTCAGCCATCACCTTACCAATACCGCCTGCACCGGCCAATCCGTGAGCACAGAATGCACAGGCTACCCAAAAACCTTTCACCTCAGTCGGGCCAAGCAAGAATTCGCCATCGGGCGTAAAGCCTTCTGGGCCATTTAGCAGCTGGATGATCTCTGCGGTCTCGACGACTGGGACGCGCTTGATTGAATTCTCCATCAAAGGAGTAAAACGATCCCAGTCCGGTGCTAAAAGCTGGTACTTGAAATCCTTGGGGATACCGTCCAGTCCAAATGGTGCTGGATCGCGCTCGTATCCACCAGTGATAATACCTCCCACCTCTTCACGCCAGTAAACCAATAGATCGGGATCGCGCAAAGTGGGGAAATCATGTCCAACACCTTCAATCGGTTTGGTGATGATATAAAGGTGGGCCATTGGGACAACTGGCAAGTTTAATCCGACCAGCTTTCCGACCTCACCACCCCACTGACCGGCTGCGTTGACCACGATCTCAGTCTTAATCGTGCCGCGATTGGTGACTACCTCGCTGACCCTTCCATTCTCGAGATTGATTCCCTCGACATCTGTCTCCATAAAGAACCTGGCACCACGGGTTTTCGCACCAGCAGCCAGAGCATTCGTCAAACCTGTGGGATCGATCACACCATCATTGGGGGTGTATGCTGCCCCAACAACTCCATCTAAGGACATCAGCGGAAAAAGATCGTATGCTTCGTTCGGGCTGAGAATTTCCATGGGCATGCCAAACGAGCGCGCCATGCCAACCATGCGTTTAATGTCTTCCATCCGTTCTGGGGAGGATGCCAGTCGTATACCACCCACCTCTCGCCACCCAGGATCAACACCGGTCTCATCCTTCAGCTTGCGGTAAAGATCGGTGCTGTAATACATCATGCGGGTCAGGTTTGCATCTGAACGCAGCTGGCCCACCAAACCCGCAGAATGCCAGGTTGAACCTGCGGTAAGCTCATGACGTTCTAACAAGACAACATCTTTCCAACCCATTTGAGTGAGGTGATAAGCTATGCTGCACCCCCCCACACCTCCCCCAATGATCACCACTTGCGCTTGTGATGGAAATTCGGACATTTATTTGTATCTCCACTCGAACAATCTAAATGAAATATGATGGTACTTACCAATGGTCGTTATACGGTCGCCGCCATCTACCAAGGAAACTTTCATCACAGGGAGTCAGTACTGGGTTTTGATTTATTAAGTACGTCACACTTATGACGCTTCAATAGGCAAATAGCACTGCTATGTTGAAATCTGCCAAACAGAATCTGGTCGAGCCATTTCAGAGACAATATCAAACGATGAGATAACACCCAGCGGGAGTGCGTCGACATCCTCTGGGTCAATTACAAGAATTCGATGATGGTGGCTTTCTATCATCATTTGTGCCGCATCTTGCAGAGATGCATCCATTCCAATCATTAATGGGGGATGCATAACTTCAGTTACCAGGACCGACTCTAGTGTTTCTTCCACATCACAGCACGAGAGTAAATCCAAGCCGCTGAAAACTCCTAATGGTCTTCCTCGGGCGCCAACCACGACAACTGATCGCCATCCAGAATCAGACATTGCTCTAATTGCTGCTTGGACAGGTGTTTTATCCCGACAAACCAGGTAAGCATCTGACATGACATCGCTAACTTTTTCGCGCTTCAGTGGAATTTTTGAGGCGATATCGGTAATAAAATCCGAGACGGAAATTACTCCAACGGGTTTGCCTTCATCGACAACCAATAAGCGTCTAACATCGTCCTCGCGCATACGCTTGGCAGCCTCGTTTGCAGTTACGTTTATGTCAACTGTTTCCACGGGTGAGGACATTAATTCACCCGCAGTCATCCGTCGCATAACTGCAAGACTCTCCGAATCACCTGAGAGCCATTCACCAGCCATGACATCGTAATCAGTGATCACCCCAACAGGTAACTTCTCGTCATTGAATACGAATAAGCTGTGGACATGGTGTTTTGCCAAAAGTTTGGCAACTTGACCTAATGAAATATCAGGACGGCATCTTACCACGCCGGAATGCATTAAATCTCGCACCAATGTTGCCACTATCTCACCTCCTAATGTTTCTTATAAAATTTAAATCAAAATGTTCTGATAATATATTTTTTGGGGATCACAGATAATGGGATTCACCATTAGAAAATCAGCTCACTTCATCAACATCTTTGTACCATTTCACCCGGTCACCGATCCTGGCACGCAGCTTCCATCCTCTTGTTTTTGGCTCTCCCTCAATGTGTTCCAGTGACTGTTCGACCTGGGTGACAACATGTGCCTGTTCATCATCGCTCAATTGAGTATATTGACCTGCCATTTGTTTTACTTTATCCAGGTTCATAGTTGTTGTTCGCCACAGCCCCCAATCTTTTGCTAACAATCGGGCAACCCGATCGATATTGATAACATCGTCATCGTTGTTTCCAAGGGGATGTTCCAGCAACAACATGATCGTATCGATGATATCTTTTTCATTGATTTGGAAGATTTGCATTTTTTCCAGGAGTAATTCAGATAATGGGATGGTCGGATTGTCCACTTCCAACCGATTGTTCCAACTAATGACATGTGAGAAATCAAGTTTGTCATAGAACACATCCACATGCAGGGTACTATCCTGGTGATTAAATATCGAACGATCTCCTTCACTCATAATAAATACTTCCCTGACTTCAGCATATCCCAGGGATTTCATCAATTCCTGAACTTCTCTGGTTTGATTCCTGTAGCCGGCGAAATCGATATCGGTATATGCGCGACCCAGAGCAGCCTGGAGATATCCATATTCTGGGCAATGCATCTGGAAGGCGAGTGAACCAATTACGCGCAAGATAACTCCAGCATCCTGGCTGGCTGCTAGAATGCGCTTCAGCTCAGCTTCAAATTT
>DAOVCZ010000208.1 GCA_030669775.1 Chloroflexota bacterium
CAGGGAAAATACAAATTGGGCAGTAAAACCTGGCGATATGCTCGTTCGATGCTGGCTGGCGTGCTGCGTAGAGAATACCCTCATGTGGATTATAAGGAATACCCCGCCCACTTGCACATTAATGTGCAAGCTGCCATGCAAGGGCAGGGTCTGGGGCAGAAATTGATGGATGCTTATTTGAACCAGATCAGAGGATTAAGTGTGCCGGGAGTTTTTCTGGATACGACCAATCTAAATGAAACGGCGTGCAGATTGTATGAGAGAAAGGGATTCCAATTGCTGGATCGCCAGGCAACCCGAGTTTGGAACTACCTGGTTGATAGATCCGTAGAGAATCGCTGCTATGGTTTGAAGCTGGTATACAGTTGATGAGCATTCCATTATGGCAATTAATTTTGGCTGGATTACCCTAATTTGTTATGATTGAGCTGGTGAACACAATGAGAGAAGTTGGCGTAGTAATACCTGCCTGGAACGAAGAACACGATATACAACGAGTTCTCGATACCGTCGGGCCGGTTGAATGGTTGGCGAAAATTGTGGTTGTTGATGATGGTTCTTCTGATAACACGCTCGGAGTTTCCCAAGATTGTGCAAGAAAGTATTCCAGGATGGTTGTGGAACACCTGCCTGATAACCAGGGAAAAGGCGCCGCTATGTTGGCTGGGATGCGAGCTTTGCCTAATGAGGTTGAAACAGTTATTTTCCTGGATGCTGATCTGATTGGTCTCACTGAAGACCACCTTACAAGACTTTATACTCCAGTCAAGGATCTGCAATGTGAGATGAGCGTGGCAATTTTCAAGGATGGTTACTGGCGCACCGATTGGTCGCAGCGTTTCGCGCCCAACCTGAACGGTCAGCGCTGTTTGCCGCGTGAGGCTGCGAAGCAAGCATTAGGTCCTCTGGCAGAAAGCGGTTACGGCGTCGAGATAGGATTGACCTTGTATGCCAGACGGAATAAATGGCGCATTCAGTATGTGAGCTGGCAAGGAATGACGCACGATATGAAAGAAAAAAAGCTCGGTTGGAGAGAAGGGTATCGGGTGCGCGGCATGATGTACCAGCAGATTCTGGTCACCTGGTTCCGTGAATGGTGGCAGGCGCGAAGAGCAGAATGGACCTCCTTGCGGGAATCTGGAACTTAATCTTAACTTTTTCGAATTTTTAGGGATAGCAATTGTGATTCGCAAATAAGAGTTAGCGGATCATTTTTTCTTTAAAACCAATTGTTCATTGGATGGGAAATCGGAATTCTTTTGTTGAATATCCGGAGGATTGAATATAAGCGAACATGATCATATCGATCACGGCATAGCTAGGTGGACTGATCGTGTACTGTTTTGAAACAATCCGGTATGTGTCGAATTTTTCTGGATCGGGGTTAGTGGTCTACGGTCTGTAACAGAGGTTGTTGTCAAGGTTGGTCAGTGGGTAGAAGAAATGAATCTATAAATTAAATAAGGTTGACTCTTTGTGAAATCGAAAAAATTCTGAGAAAGGTTGACCAATCATCACTATGGGTAAGTCCATGTTATGAAGTTTATTAGTATTTATGGTTGAGAGAAATAACGCTTTGAAGAAAATTACTTACTCACGATCTTCATCTGTAATCATTAATCCCTGTAATAAGTGCAAGGCAAGCTTGTGCCTAGACCCATGGCGATAGCTTTTCGATAGACCTCAGGCAGGATCGCTGCGTACTCTCCCCAAATCCCCAGCGCAATGTAAACTATCACTTCATCCTCGGATTCGCGTCCAGGTTTCCTTCCAGCGACTATCTCAGGCCATTCAGCGGAGACGTTATCCAATCCAAATTTTCCTTCTCGCTGAAGCTGGACCAATTCGGGGATGCGCGGGCTGACATAATGCCAGTTGTCGATGATCACTTTATCGGCACTGGTGATCACATCCAGGGCAACTTCCTGATAAGAGCCAAGTCGGGCAATGAAGGCGCCGGGTTTGAGCCAGGAATGTTCGATCAGTGGTTGATCGCCAGTGGTTACAGTGATAATTAAATCGGATTTCCGTACTACCTCCTCCCGATTCTCAAGGGAGGTAGGGATAATTGGTAAATCCAGCTCGGAACCCACTTCTTGAGCACAGGCTTCAGCTATCTCCGGATACAGGTCAATCACATAAGCATTTTGTAATTGAAAGCTTTGAGCGAGAGCATGTAAGTGCATTCGGCCCAGCGAACCTGCACCGAAGACTACAGCTGTATGTGGATCCTTTCGGGCTAAGTATTGGGCAGTCACCGCGGTAGAAGCAGCAGTCTTCAACCCTGTTACCCATCCTGCTTCCATCATGCAAGCCGGATAGCCTGTTTCAGCTTCGAAGATCAACACCAGAGACGAGGTCGCAGGCAAGTCGAACTTGGTGGGGTTGTCCTGGAAGTAGTTAAAAGTCTTGACGAAAAAGTATTCTTCACCATCGATATAGCCGGTAAAGGGCTTCACAAATCCATGCTTGCCAATGGAGGTATAAAATTTGTCCCCGGCAACATTACCCTGCGCATCCGTCTGGATACCATCGTGGGCCAGTTCGATCGCTTCAGATACACTCACGGTTTGTTTAACTTCATCCTCGGTGAGATATAAGAAAGTATTTGGGAGAGGCATGCCCTGTCTCCTTTGATGAATATTCAGGGTAGGGAGAAACAAATGTTTAGATGATATATTTTAGCGTGATTGGGGTATAATGCAGCAGGAAAATCCAAGAAAGCGGTGATCTGCTTGCCGCAACACAACGCCCCCGTAGCTCAATGGACAGAGCGCCTGACTTCGAATCAGTAGGTTGTGCGTTCGAATCGCACCGGGGGTGCCTATATGTGGGGGTTTATATCTGCGATTTCAGCAGGCTTTTTTCGTTCCGGTGCAATTTGGTGCAAAATGGATACCAATAAATGCGAAGGATTTACACAAGAGCGATATATATCAGCGAGGAAGATTCTATTAAATTCAGCCAAGACCTTGATCTGGGATTGGCTACCTTTTCTGCTTTGCTGACGGCATAAAAGTATGAGACTAAACCGATACTGAGGTAATGCAAATCAAAGACACATTGATTTTCTGCGCGTGATTGGGCGGAGACTGGACTCAAGTATCTTGGTAAGAATTGCTCCTATTACTACATCTAAAAAAGGATATAAACAAATCGCAGGAGGAAAAGTGGAAGTCATTAAAATTAATCATAAATTCAAAACCACAGCCTTGGTGCTAGTGCTTGCTGCTGCGGCATGCAGTCCCAACCCGAGCTTGGATTCAGGATCCAATATCCGCCCATTGGAAGAAGTTTACACTAGCGGCGCACCTGAGATGACAGAAATCACAAGCTCAGAGGCCGTATTGCTTTTTGACTCCAACCGCCCCCTGGCGTGTTCGGTGATCTACGGTGAAACGACCAGCTACGGCTTGATTGCAGTTGACCAGGATATGGTCAGTGGCGCCCACAGCGAGCATCATCCAATCCTGATGGGTCTGGAACCAGACACAAAATATCACTACAGGCTGCAGGGGACCGCCGCAGATGGCACGATCTACATCAGCGAGGATATGACATTCCGCACACCAGCTCAAGAAGAGGATACAGAAGTCAATCTGGCTTCACTGGAGGCAGGCGGCAGTATCAAGGATGTAAGCAGCAATTTCGGGGGAGCAGCTAATGATGAGACCTGGGGGGCAAACAGCGCAATTGATGGCAACCGCGCTTCGGCCTGGTCGTCGGATGGCGATGGCGACGAGGCTTTCATCGAGTTCCAACTCGCACATGCTGCCCATTTGCATGCAGTGGAAGTTTGGACGCGGACGATGAGCAACAAGACCGCCCAGATTTAGTCTTTCAGCCTGACGGCTGACACCGGGGAAGTACTGGGACCATTCACACTTGATGATGCGGAACAATCTTACAGTTTCGAGGTAGATATT
>DAOVCZ010000200.1 GCA_030669775.1 Chloroflexota bacterium
TTGAGGTAAGCCACCTTAATAAACTATAATTGTTGATTATTATTTATAAACCACATTTTGAAGCTTTTCTGTTATATTCAAAGCGTTGTTCTTTTAGATAAATCCACTTACTAAAGGATGTAGTCCAATCTGGCGGACTTATCAAATGATAGGAGGGTGATGAGTAATATGGAGATTTTTAATGGATAACCAGTCTCTTTGGAAATTAATTCGCGATTCTTGGATCAAAATCCAAGCGAGTTTCAATCCTGCGATCAAGCCTTTGGTCGCAAAAAGTGGATTGAATCTTCGCGAATGGATGCATCTTGCTGCTTTGACATTTGAACCGGAAGATACAACACCTTCTCATCTCATGGTTCGGGGACCTTACACATCGAGCGATCAATACCTGACTCGATTGGAGCATACAGCAGAAAAAGGATTTTTAGTAAAGGTCTCAAAAGGCAGTTTTCGCTTATCCCCTGAAGGACGGGAAGCAGCGCTAGAATTTATCAAAGTTGCCCGAGAAGCCATGGTTTCTGCTGAGCTGCTCCCCGCACAGGAATCTTTGACAATGGCTGAAATGCTGGAACGGTTGGTTAATAACTGTCTCGACACCCTTCCTCCGCCTGATACTTGGTCGATCACCTTGAGTCATAAATTAATGCCCGCGATTGATCCTCCAATGCCTTTCATTGAGCAGGCGATATCCTGCCTATCAGCTTACCGGGATGATGCCCACCTGGCTTCCTGGCAATCATCTGGTCTATCTGCGACTGCGCTTGAAAGTATGACCTTGATCTGGCTTGGGCAGGTGAGCACCTTGGATGAGCTCACAGAGAAATTATCATTTCGAGGTCACCCGGAAAAAATTTACATCGACGCACTTGCCGAATTGAGAGCACGTTCGTATCTATCTGGTTATCGGACTGTGTTGCGTTTAACTGATGATGGTGAATTGTTCAGAGATGGCGTCAAAGCCAAAACTGAACAGTATTTCTTCACTCCATGGACATGTCTGATTGAGGCTGAGAAGAGTAAAATGGCAGAGATCCTCAACCAGATGTGAGTTGAACTATAATTAGCCGATAATTTAAATTGAACCAATAAACAAATATAAGAAATTGTCCTGGAGGAAATTGAATATGGATTTAAATGATTTATTTTTCCGCATTGAAGAAGATCTGGTGAAGTTTCTCTCATTGCAATTCACGGATGTCACCGGTGCGGTGAAGAGCTTGGATATTCCCATTTCCCGTGTAGAGGGAGCCGTTCAAGAAGGGGTCTGGTTTGATGGTTCATCAGTTGAAGGATTTGCCCGCATACAAGAGAGCGATATGCGCTTGATGCCGGATTTGGATACTTATGCTGTGTTGCCATGGAGCCCGGTGGACTCCCGCAGGGCAAGAATTTTTTGCGACATATTTCTACCAGATGGTTCGCCATTCATGGGAGATCCGCGGGGGATACTCAAACGCATCCTGGAACGCATAAAATCCCGAGGTTGGACCTTCAACGTGGGACCTGAACCAGAATTTTTCCTTTTCAAACGCAATGGTCCTGCAAGTATTCACCCGGTCCCACATGATGTGGGTGGTTACTTTGATTTCTCCGCCACTGATGAAGCGGTGCGGGTTCGCACCCAATTAATGGCAGCTTTAGGAAGTATGGGCTTGGTTGTGGAGATGGGACATCACGAAGTTGCACTTGGACAACACGAAATTGATTTTGAATATGCGGATGCTTTGAAAGCGGCAGATAATATTTTGACTCTCAAATACACTGTCAAAGCGATTGCTGCCCAATACGATCTGGTAGCCTCATTCATGCCGAAACCCATCTTTGGCATCAATGGCTCTGGGATGCATTGTCATCAATCGCTCTTTGATTCTCACGGTAAGAATCTTTTCTTCGATCCCGATGATCAATATAACCTTTCTGACTTAGCTTACGGATTTATTGCTGGTCAATTACACCATGCACGGGCTTTTTCAGCTATTGTCGCCCCGACAATCAATTCATACAAAAGACTGGTGCCGGGTTACGAAGCGCCGGTGTACGTTGGTTGGGCTCAGATCAATCGCTCTGCATTGATTCGCACACCCCTCTATGCTCCGGGTCTGGAGAATTCAATCCGTGCAGAATTGCGCTGTCCCGATCCATCAGCCAATCCCTATTTAGCGCTTACAGTAATGCTTGCCGCCGCATTAGATGGAATTGAAAATTCGATGTCTGCTCCCGAACCGTTGAATGATATCAATGTTTATCACTTGACCCGTGAGGAACGTGAGCAGATTAAAATCGCAGAACTACCTGGTTCTCTGGCGGAGGCTCTGCGATTATTAGATCAAGACGAGATTCTCAAAGAAGCTCTTGGTCCACTAGCTTACGAAAGTTTCGAACGGGCAAAATGGGCTGAAGTCGAGGAATATCGAACGCGCGTCACGGATTGGGAACTCGAAAGGTACCTGGAAATCACATGAAATAAGTAATGTCGGCGTGTATAAATTTGTCGAGAAAATTATGGGAGCTGTCTAAGAAGCTGGTTTTTGTCATGCTGAACGAAGTGAAGCATCTCCACGAGTGAGGGAGAGATTCTTCCCCCCGGTCTGTCCTACTAGGGACAGGCCCTCGGTCCGTCTGACCAAGGACGGGATTTCATTCAGAATGACAACCTTTTGGGACAGCCCCATTTTTCACCAACCAATGATTGCTCGGAAATAGATCTCTTGATTATCGGATTTTCAATATCATACAATCCTTTGTTATTAATGATAGAGGTGCAATATGGTGATTAATTTTGTCCAGGATTGAAACCTAGAAAATCTGTCACCGATTGATTGAACTCTTTGGGTCGTGTCAGGTGAGGTTGATGACCAGCTCCTTGAATTGCTTTACCCTGCCCATTTGGAAAGGATTGGACCATCGTGGGGAAGGATTTAGGATTGAGGGTGGCATCACTTGTCCCCCAAATAACCAATGTCGGTGATTTGACATGTGTGATGCCCTCGGATAGGTCAGGAATTGACCCCGGGATATAAACGATATCTGGTGAGGCTCGCTTGTAATCTTCTGCAATC
Source organism: Chloroflexota bacterium (assembly GCA_030669775.1). Taxonomy (GTDB): domain Bacteria; phylum Chloroflexota; class Anaerolineae; order Anaerolineales; family UBA4823; genus PFL25. The sequence continues at coordinate 3,060 of DAOVCZ010000200.1, forward strand.
TGCTTGCGTGTGCGATCTTCATAGTGAATCAGCCCTTTCACGTCAAGTGAAATCAGGGTATGGATCAGCCACTGTGGTGTTATCTGTAGTGCTTTTTGATACCAACCTGGTTTCTGGTTGATATATCGTAAAATCGAATTGAGCTGGTTTTGATCATAATATGGATCAATAAGAACTAATCGGTGAACCGCTTCTGGGTTTTGGATTGCATAATTCAGGGCGATTAATCCCCCCATAGAATGACCGACCAGGGTGATCTCTTGATCTTTCTCCAGTGTAGCGATCCAATCGACAAAGTGCTGGTAAAGGAAGCTATAAGTATAACAACCTGGGTCTCTGGGCTTGTTGCTGTTTCCGTGTCCAATTAAATCAGGTGCGATAGCCTGATATCCGTAATTAATCAGTTCCGGAGTCAGGTAAACCCAATCGTAATTAGAGGCAGCAAATCCATGGATCAATACAACTGGATGCCCATCACCATGGACAGAGTAATGTAACTCAGTGCCTACATCAAAGCAGTTTTTTTCAGTCATGATAATTAAACAAAGATCAAATGAGGGATTTTATATCAACTCAGATCGGCTCATCAAGCGTTTGTGATCTTTCCTCCGATAATCTTTGATGTTCAAATTGAGATTGAGAGAAGTGATCCGCAAGCTCACGTCGAAGAATTTTACCAATAAAAGTCCTTGGGAATTCATCTACAAAGATCACCTTGCGGGGAACTTGTTGGGGAGGTAAGCGGCGTTTGCAAAAAGCGATAATCTCCTTCGCCTTGGGGCGATCCCTCTGGGTGATTATGAATGCGATCGGTTGGTTGGCAATGGCTACGACTGCTGCATCCTTGACTTGAGGGATTTCAAATAGAACTTCTTCAACATCTCTTGGGAAGGCTGGTTCTCCCGGTTTTTCTGGGTACCACATGTCGGCTTTTCTGGAGATAATGCGGAAATAACCTTCTGTATCCATTTGCGCGACATCCCCTGTTAATAGAAATCCATCAGGATTGAATGCTTT
>DAOVCZ010000152.1 GCA_030669775.1 Chloroflexota bacterium
CAACATCGAGTTCCAGGCTGCCGGTCATATGCAGTTAGCGCGGCTTGAGAATGTGTTGGGGCACACCAAAGAAGTCGGAGAAGCTTTCGAAAAGATTCAGGAATTGGAACAAACTGGGGAAGTTCCCAGTCCTACCCGCAACCGAATTATGGCCTTCCAGGTTGAGATGGCATTGATGCAGGATGATTTGCTCGGCGCACAACAGCTGGCAACTCAATTGAACGAGGATGTCGACGCTCATCCCTTCTATCGCTACATTGGGCTGACCAGGGAACGCCTGTTGATCGCCCAAGGTGAAAAACCTGAGGCCGCGCGACGTTTACGAGCGAAAACCGAATCTGCTGATCAGGCTGGGTGGATCTATGGCGGGATTGCAGTGCGAATTCTCGAGTCAATCGCGACGGAGGATCAGGAATGCGGATTGCAAATCTTGCTCGCGGCACTGGAGCACTCTCAGGCAGAAGGTTATGTGCGCGCTTATGTTGATCACGGACAGATCCTGGCACCGAAACTAGTGGAAGCTGCACAACGGGGTGTGTATCCAGAATATATTGGCCGGATATTGAAAGCCATTCGCCAAGAATCCGATCGGGAAACCTCTTCAACGCAGCTTGTCGAGCAGCTTAGTGAGCGTGAAATTGAAGTCCTGCGCCTGGTGTCAGCAGGATTGTCGAACCGGGAAATTGCCGCGAAGTTGTACTTGAGCCCAGGCACAATTAAAACCCATGTCCACAATATCTGCGGAAAGTTGGGGGTTGCTAACCGGACGCAGGCGGTAATGCGTGCCAGAGATCTAAAAATCATCTAATCATCCAAAACCTGCAAGTTTGTTTAAGTCATAATCTCGGGTTGTTTGGTTTGGTATTTAACCTTCCAAGAATTGAATAAACCCGGCGAATATATCCTCTGTTAGATGACGGCAGCCCCCGATATTGATACATTATCTGTGTCATCCTTAGATTCCGACCTGAGACAACATTGGGAGAACAAGGATTGACAGAATAAGTGATAGGTGAACGCGATGGGTGAATCTTTTCAAACGCTTGAGGTTCAAGAGTTCAGTATTGTTTTTTGAACAGTATTACTTTGTTCAATCAGCTGGGAGACATATGAGGCACAAACGAATTTCAGTATCTAACTTCGATAATAATGATTGGGGAGAAATAGGTCATGCAAAAGGTTGAGATCCGTGTTAAAGGACAGATGGATGAGCATTGGTCCGAATGGTTTCAGGATTTTGAGATCTTGGCGAGTGAAGAGAATGAAACAATCATGCTAGGAGAAGTCAAGGATCAGGCAGCATTATATGGTCTGATTGCTAAGATGCGCGACCTGGGATTGACTCTCATTTCAGTTAATAATGTTGATTGATTGGCTCCAGGGGAAATAGCCAATCGAGACAAAATCGCCTGAGAATAACCAGGCGATTTTTCAATTCCCAAACCAGATCGATAAAAAACGATATGACATTGTTCAGGAACAATTCGTGACAAATGTCACTATTGAGCTGCTCTGCCGTTTGTTATTATTTGCACAATTAAAACTATGCAGGTATATGAATACAAACAAAGGCAAAAACTATGATATCCCCCACTCTGACCCAGGAAATAACAGCCCTACATGCCGGAATCTGTTCGGCGCTGGCGGACCCACGTCGTATTCTGCTTCTATACGCTCTCAATGAGAAGCCACGTAACGTGAGCGAACTGGCAGAGGAGCTGGGTATCAGCCAACCTACTGCATCGCGCCACCTTAACATGCTGCGCGAACGTGGTTTGGTTACCGCCAAGCGGGAAGGGCAATCGGTGGTCAATTCACTCGCCGATCAGCGCATTATCCAGGCCTTGGACCTTCTGCGAGAAGTATTAGCTAGCAATCTCCAGAGTCAGGCAGCTTTGGCGGAATCAGTTACAGATAGTAAAGAATAAAACAAAATTTACGGGAGAAGATTTATGAAGAATCTGTTAATTCTGGGCGCTGGAACGGCGGGGACGATTGTCGCCAATAAGATGCGCCGCCTGTTGGACAATGACGAATGGCGCATTACCATCGTTGACCAGCATGAGACCCATTATTACCAACCGGGTTTTCTGTTCATACCGTTTGGGATGTACAGCAAGAACGATGTGATCAAGCCCAAGCGGGACTTCATCCCCCAGGGTGTCGAACTGATCATGTCGCCGATCGAGGCAATCGAGCCGGAAAATAACCGGGTGAGGCTGGCAAAAGACGGCCGGATATTAAATTATGATTTTTTGGTCATCGCCACTGGTGCCCATACCCACCCAGAGGAGACTCCTGGGATCAAGGAAAACGGATGGCATAAAGATGTATTCGATTTCTACACCATCGAAGGTGCCGTGGCGCTTGCCAAGCACCTGCGCACCTGGCAAGGTGGGCGTATGGTGCTCAATGTGGTTGAAAATCCAATCAAATGTCCCGTGGCACCTCTTGAGTTCTTGATGCTGGCCGATTGGTTCTTCTACGAGCAGGGCATCCGTGACCGGGTAGAGATCACCTATGCCACCCCGCTTCCAGGCGCCTTCACCAAGCCGATCGCCTCCAAGCATCTGGGTGACATCCTTGAAGAGAAGGGCGTTAAAGTTGTGCCGGAATTCTATATCGAACGTGTAGATCCAGATGCAAAGAAGATCGTTTCTTACGAAGAGCAGGAACTTGAATATGATCTTTTAGTAACAGTACCGCTCAATATGGGTGCTGATGTAATCGGTAACTCCGGACTTGGGGATGACCTCAACTTTATCCCCGTTGACAAACACACTTTCCTTTCACCGAAATACGATAATATGTTTGTCTTGGGTGATGCTGCCAATCTCCCGACTTCAAAGGCTGGTTCAGTAGCGCACTTTGCGGTAGATTGTTTTTCCGAGAATTTCTTGCGCTATATCGATGGCCTGGATATGCTGCCAACTTTTGACGGGCATGCAAATTGCTTTATTGAGTCTGGATTTGGCAAAGGTCTGCTGATCGATTTTAACTACGATGTCGAACCGCTCCCCGGAAAGTACCCGCTGCCAGGAATTGGCCCCTTCTCCTTACTGCAAGAATCTGAGATGAACCACTGGGGTAAGATGCTGTTCCGCTGGTTGTATTGGAACACCTTGATCAAGGGAGAGGAAATGCCATTGCCAGCACGGATGACGATGGCTGGCAAGTGGGATAAATAAGGAGTGGAAAATGGATCAATCAATGGTTGACCTGAACCAGAAGATCGACGCTCTCAGCGCACAAGTGGCTTTTCTCACCGAGCAAGCAAAAATAGCTGAACGCCAGCGAGCAGACCGGGCAGAATTGGTCCGCGACCTGACACCGATCGCCAACGAAGCTTTCCGTCTTTCAGTTGAACAGCTGGATGAGATCCAAGAATATATTGAATTGAGCGACTTGCTGCGTCTGGTGAAACGGGTAGTCCGCAACGGACGAAATTTCGAAAAGATGTTAAACCAGCTGGAAAGTTTGATGGACCTGGTAGAAACAGTTGGTCCGCTTGCTGATGAAGCGTTTGGAAAAGCTGTTGAGGAATTGACAGAGCTGGAGCGCAAAGGATATTTCGGCTTTGCCCGGGGCGGGATGCAGATTATGGATAACGTTGTCACCTCGTTCAGCGAAGAAGATGTAAACCGACTAGGTGATAATGTCGTGCTTATCCTGAACACAGTTAAAGAAATGACCCAGCCCGAGATCATGAACTTCGTGCGTAATACACTGTTGGTCGCCGAACACGAAATCGATAAACCGGTCGACATATCCTATCTGGGCCTGATGCGAATGATGCGAGACCCAGAGGTGCGCCGCGGCCTGGCGTTGACCATGCGCGTGCTGCACGTTGTTGGTGCGCAGGCTGGAGGTAATGGTAATGCCCAAGGTAAATCAACTGAAGTGGATGCTGGATAAATAGCCTAAATAATAAAAAACATAATTAATTCCAATTGGAGGAAAAATGACTACGAAAGAGATTGCAGACAAGACCGTACAAGTAAACGAGGAAGGCTTTATGACCGATCCCAATGAGTGGACTCAGGATATCGCAGCTGCGATCGCCAGCGAAGAGGGTGTCTCCGAGCTGACACCTGAACATTGGAAGGTCATTGATTACTCCCGGGAGGTAGGGCTTGAATCGGGCAGTGCGCCCACCCTGCGCAACATCACCAAAGGCGCTGGTGTCCCGACCAAGGAGTTGTTTGGTTTGTTCCCCAAAGGACCAGCCAAGAAAGTGGCCAAGATCTCCGGGCTGGGTAAACCAGAAGGGTGTGTTTAATAACTAATGCGATTTTAGAGTACATTCAAGGAAAAGGAAAAAACAAAAATGTCTGAGGAAAATCGAAAAATAGCGTTTATCTGCTCTAAGGGCAATATGGATATGGTTTATCCTGCATTGGTGATGGGTTGGGCGGCGTTGGGCAACGGCATTGACGTGACCATCTTCTTCACTTTTTGGGGGATGGATATGATCAATAAAGCTCGCGTGGATCGCCTGGAGGTTGCACCGGTAGCGAACACCAGTATGAAGATGAACTTGATGGGTGTTGACACCGGCAACCTGGGCATACCCAACATCATGGGAGTTTTACCAGGGATGACAGCCTTTGCCACCAAGCTGATGAATGATAAGATGGCTGGTATAGATGTTCCACCCGTGAGAGAATACCTAGAGATGCTGGTGGATGGTGGAGCAAAGTTATACGCCTGCAAGATGTCTGTAGACATGTTCGATCTAGAGATGGATGATTTTGTCGACGGTGTGATCGATATCGTCACCGCCAGTGATTTCATGGATATGACTGAGGGGGCACAGATCGTCTTTATCTAAGCCTCTCGACTGATAATTACAGAATTTCCTGCAATTTACGAGCATTTCTTGTGTCGCTAAATTTGGGGGATTGTTGGAAAATGAAGAATTTAACCTTCTTGGCCTGGTATCTTTACCAGGTCAAGATGTTGTTTTATTTAATGAATTTCTAGAAGTAGTGAGGGAACTTTCTCGATAATCAGCAAGATGTGGGGGATTATATGTATCTAAACATGTTGTTTCCTTGTTCAAAATTTTTCGTAAATTATTCCCATCAACCGTTTGGTTGATCGCAAAACCATCCTGCAGGTTAGCTTAAAATCCATCCCTCGTTGGTTCACAGCCTCCCTTCAGTTCTCTATAATGAAAGCAGATATCAGGAAAGGAGTGCATGATGAGTCAAGATCGGGAAGCGATTATTGTGAAAGGATTACGCAAACGCTATGAGTCGGTGAAAGCCGTGGATGGAATTTCCTTCCAGGTGGAGGCGGGTGA
>DAOVCZ010000052.1 GCA_030669775.1 Chloroflexota bacterium
CGACCACAAGCACGCCAAATGGCTGAAAATACTATCCGGATTTTAGAAAATTGTCCCGGAGATATTGTCATCCCCTCAGGTTCTTGCACAGGGATGATCCGTCATGGATATCAGGAGTTATTTGCTGACGATCCGGATTGGCTAGAGCGCTCCCAGGCAATAGCAAATCGCACATATGAGTTCACTCAATACTTGGTGGATGTAATCGGTATCGAAAATCTGGATGCAAAGTTCCCGCATAAGATCTCATACCATGCTTCTTGTCATTTACTGCGTGAATTAGAGATTGACGAACAGCCTCAACGCCTGTTGGAGAATGTGAAAGAAGCGGAATTAATCGCACTTCCGAAGCGAGAGGAATGTTGTGGGTTTGGTGGTCTTTTTTCAATTGAACACCCTGAGATATCTAAAGCCATGTTAGATCGCAAAATTGATCATCTTATTGCCAGCGGTGCCTCTATTCTAGTGTCGTGTGATGCTGGATGTGTGGCGCATATCAGTGGGGGTTTACAGCGGAGGGAAAGCTCCCTACAGGCAGTACATATCGCCGACATCTTGGAAAAACAGTAGCTATTGTATATTCATAAACTAATGGTCAATACATTCCGCAAACACATCCAAGAATCTTTAATGAACGAGAATTTGCAAATTGCACTCGATGCAAATGCCGAACGGAGGATCACGGCCCGCGAGCAAGCGTTGAATTCTTTATCTGAGCCCTGGCAAATCTTACGCCAGCGTGCCCATAATGTTCGCCTCCAGACGATTAACAACCTGGATGAATATCTGGACCAATTTACCAATCAAGCTAAAAACAATGGCATGATCGTCCACTGGGCAGCGGATGCAGGACAGGCAGTACAAACGATATTGGATATAGCCAGGGAAAAGCGCGCCAAGTTGATCGCCAAATCAAAGACGATGGTAAGCGAGGAGATCGGTTTAAACAACTCATTAGAAGCAGCAGGATTCCAGGTCGTTGAGACGGATTTGGGGGAATATATCATCCAATTGAGGGGTGAATCACCATCTCATATCATCACCCCCGCCGTGCACCTGAGAAGAGAAGAAGTTGGAGTAACCTTCCAGGAAAAGCTTGGTATACCCTTCACCACAGATATTCACACCATGACTGCTGCTGCTCGCGAACGGTTGCGACGAACGTTTATTGAGGCAGATATTGGCTTGTCAGGAGTGAATTTTGGTGTCGCAGAAAGCGGTACGATATGCCTGGTAACCAATGAGGGCAACGGTCGTTTGGTAACTACACTTCCCCCGGTGCATATCGCTTTGATGGGTATCGAGCGCTTGGTGCCAACTATGGAAGATTTAGCCTTGATGCTGGAATTGCTGCCGCGCTCTGCGACCGGGCAAAAAATCACGGTTTATACCAATTTGATCAATGCCCCTCGCCAGCCTCATGAGCCGGATGGTCCTCAGGAAAGGCACATAATCCTGGTGGACAATGGTCGTCAGGTGATGCGGGAATCCCCTCTCGCAGAAGCTTTGTTATGCATTCGTTGCGGGGCCTGTTTAAATGCTTGTCCAGTATTTGCAGAGATCGGTGGGCATGCATATGTGAATGACCAAGGCGAGAGCAGCACATACCCTGGACCAATCGGGTCAATCGTTTCTCCAGGATTGTTTGGTCAAACTGAGTTTGGGCACTTAGCGCGTGCATCGAGTCTTTGCGCGGCTTGTAAAGATGCCTGTCCAGTTGATATTGATTTACCCAAATTGCTCTTACGAGTCCGAGCTGGTGGAGTGACGCTGCACACAAAGGATGTAGAGCGAAAAGTTCCCTTAAGTGTGAATATAGGTTTGCGATTTTATACCTGGGTTGCTTCCAAATCAAGTCGCTTCACCCTGGCTCTGAAATTGGTTGGGTATTTAAGTAGGATTGTTGCTCCCAGGTCTGACTGGCTGCGTTTGCCAAGCTTTACCGGTTGGGGATACAGCAAAGATCTTCCACGCCCAGCTCGGCAACCTTTTCGAGAGCGGTGGGCGAGAGGTATAGACGAAATATCCTCCCCGAACGGGATTCAAGACAATAATATTGAACCATTCAAAATGACAGAGTCAAAAAGATCGAGTGATTTACGGGATGGAGAAGACCTTATTCAAAGATTCGCAGAGGAATTGGTCGCCCTGGATGGTTATTTTACATTATGCACCATAGAGGATTTACCTCAACTTGTGTTTGACGAGTTGCAGAATCAAGGGATCTCGTCAGTACTCTCTTGGGAAAAGAACCAATTACCACACGGATTCATTGACTCGCTGCGATCAAAGGGAATTAAAGTCAGTGAGGAATTTAATGACCAGGTGAAGGCAGGTATCAGCGGCGCTCAAGCTGCGATCGCTGAGACAGGAACTTTAGTACTTCCTTCCGGAAAGGGTCGGGCTCAATTCGTATCTTTAACCCCGGAAGTCCACATCGCAGTGCTCAGGGCAAGCGATATTTTCCAGAATATCACTCAGGTCCTGCATTTGCCAGAAGTGCGCCAGGCATCTGCCACTGCATTGATCAGTGGTCCTTCCCGGACGGCGGATATCGAGATGACATTGACCCTCGGCGTTCATGGTCCACGGAAAGTACATGTGTTCTGTCTTGAGGGGGAATAAAAAAGGGAAATAAGTTTCCACTCCATTTATCAGTCAGGTATTCGTTAAATAAAGTAGTTCCATGAAAGATTTTCAACATGGAACTAAATTAATTGTTGGTTATTTGGAAATGGAACCCTGGTAAGCAAACTCTGCTACCTCAGATTGAACCTATGTATATTGCAACTAATCGTTGGTCAATATTGTTCGTTGCTAGATAATCCTAGTAACCCTATCACACGCTCCAAGACAAATTGCGCCACTTCATCCTTACTCATTAATGGCAGCACTTCTTCTCCGCCTCCAGCATCCAGAATAGTCACTCGATTGGTATCGACAGCAAACCCTGCGTCAGTAGCCGAGATGTCGTTGGCTATGATCAGATCTAACTGTTTCGCTTCAAGTTTTTGGCGGGCATTACTGATTAAATCTTGGCTTTCAGCCGCGAATCCAACTGAGATTTCTGGGTATCCGTGCTTAGATTTCTCTTTGGCAACCGCGGCTAGGATATCAGGTGTCGCTTCCAGTTCGAGTTTTGGTCCGCCAGCGGATTTCTTAACCTTCTCTTTGGTGGGGGAAACCGGTCGAAAATCCGCGACCGCAGCCGCCATGAGCAAAGCAGTTGAATCTGGAAGGGCTTTCAGCACAGCGGCTAGCATTTCTTCAGCCGTGCGAATTTCCATGTGATCTACTCCAATGGGAGCCGCAAGGTGGGTCGGTCCAGAAATCAGGGTTACATCGGCGCCTTTATCGAGTGCAGCCTGCGCGAGAGCAAATCCCTGCTTTCCAGATGAGCGATTCATGATTCCCCGGATTGGATCAATGGGTTCATACGTGCCACTTGCCGTGACGATGATTTTCTTATTTCTCAGCGGTCCATGGCGTGTTAATCCATAGCGTATAAGTCCCAGTAGTTCAATTGATTCAACCATCCGTCCAATCCCAGTCATCCCTGAAGCCAGATGACCTTCAGTAGGACCGATGATGGTTACGTCTCGTTGACGGAGTGTATCCAGGTTGGTCTGGGTGGCGGGATGTGCGTACATGTCCCCATCCATAGCGGGGGCTAAGATAATAGGACAGCGCGCGGCCAGCGCGGTCACAGTCAATAAGTTGTCAGCAATTCCGTGTGCAAGCTTGGCTAATGTATTGGCTGTTATCGGAGCAATGACCAGCTGCTTGGCATGCCTCGCCAGGCCAATATGCTGAATATGACCTTGGGAACCCCAGAGATCGGAATCTGTATATGCGGGTTGACCGGTCACAGACTGGAAAGTGAGCGGGGTGACAAATTGGGTGGCAGATTGGGTCAAGATCACATCAACCACAGCCCCTGATTGAGCTAGTTTCGAAGCTAAATCAACAGATTTATATACTGCGATAGATCCTGTAACTCCCAGAACGATCCGTTTATCTTGAAAAGGGGTAATCATATACACCGGATTTCATCAATTGTGAATGAGCTGCTACCTCTCGGATATGAAACAAATCATTGGCGAGCAACGAAAGCAAAGTTTACCTTGACTTCATCTTCGGTATTAAGGATACCACCGATACTGATTGGACCGAAACCAAAATCGCTCATCAGGATGGTTGTGGTCGCTTCGCCTGTCATTGTGTCACCTTCTCCAACAAACGAAACCTCAAAAGTTACTGGTTTGGTGACATCACGAACTGTTAAATCTCCGCTGACTAGAAATGTAATCTGCTGACCTTCCTGGTAACTCTCTGGTAAACCTTGAATTTCTCGTGGGGTGAATTCTACGATGGGGAATATTGCTGATTCTAGGAATCGTTCCCGAATGGCATTATCGCGTCTTTGACTGTCAGAAGTGAATTGGCTGACATCGATACGAATAGGTCCAATCGTGCTGTTTTGTAGGTTATCCCGGTCGACGAGGATTTCACCGTTTACTTCCGATGTAACCCCAATAGCGAGATTGAAGGCATTATCCTGGTTCAGGAAAACTTCTCCAACTTCGTAAGATACTTCAGATTCACCAGGAACAATGACGAAAACCTCCATCCCTCCTTCGGGTGCTGGATAAGAGGTACCCAAGCTGACTACCGGAGTCGCGGTATGGAATGGAGGTGGATATACTGAATCATCGGTATTCTCTTGTGAGCTGGATGCTTGAACTGATTCGGTCTGCTGGGGAGCAGGGTAACTTTCCGGGGGACTATCGGTCGGTGTCTGCGCACCGCAGGCAGTAATCAGAAGAGCGCATAACGCGAGTAGGTATATTGTTTTTGACATTGGGGCCTCCAGGGCATCGAATATTACGATAATTTTATCATTTGGAGAAAGGCTATCAGAAATTAATCCGTTATAACCCTTCAATCTATTTAGTAAATTTTTGGTAGCTGGATCATGACCAAACGGTCTTTTCCAGATAAATCGGACAACACTTCGATTTCGGCGGAGGGAAAAGCTCGCTGAGCAAGATATTGCGCTTTAGCTCCTTGAGAACTTTCTACCTCGATGAGCAGGATTCCCCGAGGGGCAATATGACCTGGGGCTTCTTCGAGAAGGCTGCTAATTAAATCCAGACCATTTGGTCCGCCATCTAGTGCCATGTCTGGCTCACGTCCTGAAACTTCCAAGTTTTGTAAGGTTTGAGTGGGGATGTATGGTAAATTTGCACAGACCAGATCGAAGCGATCTGCAATTGGTGGGAATAAGTCAGTTTGCAGGAAATTAACCTGGTGATCCACATTGTGCTGGATGGTATTTGCGCGACCTATTTTGAGGGCTGGGTATGAGATATCCGTAGCGATGACGGATACATCTGGATTATGCTTGGCTAACGCTACCGCAATGCAGCCAGAACCTGTACCTATATCAGCTGCCATGCAGGGTTCTGGTTGGAGATTAAGCCAATCAAGAGCCTTGTCGACTAGTAATTCTGTCTCCGGTCGAGGGATCAATGTATCAGGCGTGACGGTGAAATCCAGACCGTAAAATTCCCAATGACCCAATACATAGGGCAGTGGAATTCCCCTTTCAAGAGCATTAATTTCCTGCTGTAAAGAGGAAAAGGCTGAGTTAGTGAGACTTTCTTCTGGGTGAGTAAGCAGCCAGGTACGAGATTTTCCCAAGCAGTGAGCTAGAATCGTTTGGGCATCCAAAGTGGGCGTATCGCTTACCTTAACCAGCGTCGCCGCGCTACCCTCAAGAGCCTGGGATATGGTGATCAATCCTCGAATCCCGCAGCTGCCAAGCGTTCAGCTTCTTCCCGCGTAGCCAGCTCATCAATGAAGAAATCAATTTCGCCATCCATCACAGCAGGTAGATTGTAGGAAGAAAGATTTATGCGATGATCAGTGACTCGAGATTGGGGGTAATTATATGTGCGGATTTTCTCAGAACGCTCTCCGGTGCCCACTTGCGCGCGGCGGTCCTGATCGATCTCCGCCCTGCGTTTTTCTTCTTCAATCTCGTACAGTCGAGCACGCAAAATACTCATGGCGCGAGTCTTATTTTGAAGTTGTGAGCGTTCATCCTGGCACTGTACAACAATCCCAGTCGGAAAGTGGGTGATCCGCACCGCAGTGGCATTCTTTTGTACGCTTTGACCGCCTGCCCCAGCTGATTTGTAAACATCAATTCGGAGGTCATTTTCAGGGATGGTGATCTCAACTTCATCTACCTCCGCGAGTACCGCTACAGTAGCTGCCGAGGTGTGGATCCGACCCTGAGACTCGGTGATCGGCACACGCTGTACACGATGAACGCCTGATTCATACTTCAGGCGGGAATAGGCTCCTTGACCTTTGATCAAGAATGAAATCTCCTTAAATCCGCCAATCCCGATCTCGTGAGAGGATAGGATTTCAACCTTCCACCGCTGAAGTTCTGCATAGCGGCTGTAGATGCGGAAGAGGTCTGCAGCAAAAAGCGCGGCCTCATCACCTCCGGTGCCGGCGCGAATCTCCATGATTACATTCCGGTTGTCACGCGCATCTTGAGGGAGCAGCATGCTTTTGAGCTCGCGCTCAAGATTCCCCAACTCAAATTCCAGCTGTTCAATTTCTGCAGTTGCCAGCTGGCGTAGTTCATCGTCATCGGTCTCAGCCAGGGCGCGCGCTTCCTCCAATTGTTGGGTAGCCTGGCGATAACGGTTGGTTTTCGTGATTAACGGTTCAAGTTCAGCGCGTTCGATGCTCAGTTCCGTGGCGCGCTGGTAATCGTCCCCAACTTCCATCAGGAGCTGATTCAATTCATTATAGCGTTCTTCAATACCTGCGATTTTATCTAACATATCTAGTTTCATTTATTTCCAAATAGAGAGTTGATTCATCTAAATTCTCGCCGGAATTATACCATTGGAACTTTTCATTACTAAATGTCGTCTTTTGTACAAGTTAATCATTCCATCAGGATTTCATGAATGGGAAGGGGATTCGACGATGAAGAAAAAAATGCTTTTAGTCTTTTCGGTTGTTGTGAGTGCTGCAGCATTGTTTTATGTACCAGCAAAAGCGGATGGGATCATAATCCCAGAACCTCCGATCTGTGATCCCTGTCCGATTCCATCACCTATGTCCCAGCTGGAAATCCGCTATCATCATGTTACTGTAACCATTGAGGATCAAATCGCCACAACCTACATCGATCAAGTTTTCTATAATCCAAATGATTGGGACGTGGAAGGGGTATATGTTTTTCCGATACCTGTTGATGCAGCGGTAAGCGATTTCATATTATGGATGGATGGGAAACCTGTCCAGGGCGAAATTTTAGATGCGGATCAAGCCCGGCAAACTTATGAAGAGATTGTTTCTACTCTGCGAGATCCAGCACTCCTGGAATATGCGGATATGGGTGCCCTGAAGGCGAGTGTTTTTCCGATCCCTCCAATGGATGAGCGACGAATTGAGCTGGAATATACCCAGGCGCTTACAGCAGAAAACGGTTTAGTGCGATATATTTATCCTTTGGGGACAGAAAAGTTTTCTATTGAGCCATTGGAGAATGTCAGCATTACGGTCAATGTAACTGCCAAGCAACCCATTCGTGCGGTTTATTCTCCTAGCCATCCGATATCCATCAGCCGGGAAAGTGATTACCAAATCCTGGCAGGATATGAGGAGCAGGATGTTCTCCCAGATCAAGATTTTGCCCTTTTCTATTCGATCGGTGAATCGGAAGCATTTCATTTAATGACGTTTCGCGATCCATCTGACCCAAAGGATCCAGATGGATTTTTTCTCCTCTTGCTGGCCCCAGCAATCAAGGAGTCAGTACGAGCTATTCCGAAGGATGTGCTTATCGTTTTAGACCGCTCGGGCAGCATGGAGGGTGAGAAATTCGAACAAGCCCAGCAAGCCGTACGCTATATCTTGAATAAGTTAAATCCGGAGGATCGATTCAATCTGGTCACCTTCAGCACTGCAGTTGAAATGTATGCCAATGATTTACAACCTGTTTCTGAAGAGGATGATGCCGTACACTGGCTAAATCGGCTGAGAGCTGAAGGGAGTACAGATATAAATCGTGCTCTGCTTGAGGCAGCATATCTGGTCGATAGTGAAAGACCAACATATTTGATCTTCCTGACAGATGGGCTGCCTACTGTGGGGGAGGTGGAAAGCGAGAAGATAATCGCTAATTTGAATGAGTCCTCACCGGGTAATCTTAGCCTGTTCGCTTTCGGGGTTGGTTATGATGTGGATACTTACTTGTTAGATTCTCTTGCTCAAGCACACCATGGCAGCAGCACATATGTGGTACCTGGAGAACCGCTGGATGAAATTCTATCCGCCTTTTATAACAAGATCAGTGCGCCGGTATTAACCGATTTGCAGCTAGATTTTGATGACCTGGTCACAGCTGATATTTATCCACATCCATTACCTGACCTATTCATCGGATCTCAAATTGCAGTTGTCGGTCGTTATCGACAAGGTGGCACTTTTGACGTGATGCTCAGTGGTCTAGTTAATGGTAGCAGACAGAATTTCGTCTATCCAGACCAGGAATTTGAAGAGAGAAGTCCAGATCTTGAAGGCTCAATACGTTCGTTACCTAGTTTGTGGGCGATGCGCAAAATTGGCTATCTGCTCCAGCAAGTTCGATTAATCGGCCCCGACCGTGAAATAATTGATGAAATTGTGCGGTTAAGTATCCGTTATGGGATAGTCACACCCTACACTTCCTACCTGGTGACTGAGCCATTACCTCTGGGAGCAGAAGAGCAGGAGCGAATTGCGTCTGAAGAGTTTAATAAATTCAATGACCAGGCGACATTACCTACCTTTGGGAGAAAGGCGGTTGAGGAGGCAGAGGGTCAAAGCTCATTGGCCAATGCGGATGCTGTGGCATCTGCTCCAGTTGAAGCACTTGGTAAGGTGCGCACTATCGGATCTCACACATTTATCCTCTCTGATCGTGTTTGGATAGATACAATGTATGATCCTGATCAGATGGAGGTTATTGAAATCAATTTTCTTTCAAACGAATATTTCTCCATAGCCAAAGATAAACCAGAACTTGCCGACGCTTTTGCATTAGGACCAAGGGTAATTGTGCTCTCCGGAAATAAAGCTTACCGAGTTGTCGAAGGTGATTCGTCTGTTGACCAGCCTGCTCAAACACCCCTCCCGACGACGATAAATGTTGATCAATCTACTCCCCCCATGGATACTCCTGGAACAGATCAACCTGATCCCAATCAACCAAATATATCTGGAAATCTATCCCTGCCATGTTGGGGTGGTTTGGTGATTGCACTGCTGCCTCTGATGGTTTTGGGAGTGATCAGACATAATATCAAGTTTGATTAAACAAGAATGCTCGCTACCATTACCAAAAAAAACCGCCTGTTATGATTTCTAAACCGGCGGTTTTCTTCTTGTGTGGTCTGATTTATTCGGTTATTACTCGTCCACGTACTCAAAGCGGTTGTTTACACCATAGGGGGCATCATCGATGTGTACTTTCTCCATCCCGCGTTCACCCTTATTGGGAGCCTCTCGATCACAACGGGTGAAGGTCAATTTCATATAGGTTGTAAGATCAAGAGTACCAGAATCTGATAGTCCACATGACCAAATAGTTTGATCGTAAACCAAACGCTTAACAGTGAACACCTTTGTTTCACCTGCTGCTACAGTTAGGTAATAAAAGGTATTTTCATTTAGCAAGCTGATCGATACGGGTTGGTCGGTTTTATTCAGCACCTC
>DAOVCZ010000156.1 GCA_030669775.1 Chloroflexota bacterium
GATTTGGTCGTCCAAGAGGCATTCATCCTACCATGGCTTACCTCTCTTTTCGACCTTCAAAGTTGCACTTGTTAGTTGAATCTGAGGAATTAGAGCTAACATGATTTTGTCTCCTAATAGAATATTATGAGTGAAGATGAAGACGCCTTTAGCGGCGCATTTGATGACTTTCTGGGCACAATCAAATCTGGTACAACTGTTTCCGGTGTTGGGCGCCTAAGATATAGGCAAGGCAGCGATGTAAAGGACTGGTCACAGCCTGGCGGCTCTAAGTATCTTTCACGTGATTGGCACATGCAATGCGGGTGTAAGAAGTGGACAGGTGCAGCAAGAAACTCTGGGGCTTTCGAGATTACCTTTCCTACTCCCTTTGCTGAGCCTCCATTAATTCTAGTTGGTCCCTCTGGCACTACTCCTCTATTCGAGGAGATCCGCTTTCAGACAACCATCCAATCAGCATCAGTTATAGAAGTCTACTGGTGGTCAACTAATAACTTAACTAAGGTTCAGGTTAACTGGTTGGCTTTGGGTCCCATCGGGCTGTAATAGGTCCAATTGTAATAGCCACTGTCCGCGTAAATAATGGCGGATCATGGTTTCAGGTTCACCTATACCGCGGACAATTTTTTGGGGAGTTTTGCAGCTGAGCGGATAGGGCCAGTGCCGGCGAACAGTCCTCCATTCCACATCGCTAGGAAATACAGAGGAGCGCTCAGGGATTTAATCAGTTTCTGATATACTCATTAATCATCACCACGAACCTTGCTAACTCTCTCCCTGGTGGTAAACATGGAAGAACTTCAGCGATACATTCCATTAATAGCTCCCCTACTGATCATCCAACTTACCCTGGTCGCCATCGCCCTGATCGACCTGATCCGGCGAGAACAAGTCAGGTATATACCAAAATGGGCGTGGGCGATCGTCATCATTTTTATTAATCTGATCGGACCCATCTCATATCTCATAATTGGCCGAGAGGAAGCATAGGGATCATTTATCCAATTACCCCCAATTCCATCTGATCATCGATTATATGGATAAATCACAGAATAACCAACATCCTTCCCAAGAGTTTGCCATTCACACCCAGAGTCTATCCCGCCGTTACGGCGAAGTTGAGGCACTGGTTGACTTAAACCTGAGCGTACCATATGGCTCCATCTTCGGTTACCTGGGTAGGAATGGAGCTGGAAAAACGACGACCATCCGCCTGCTCACCGGTCTGGCCCAACCAACACAGGGTAGAGCCTGGGTCGCAGGTCATGAAACAACAAACAGCAGCAACTACGCGAGGAGCTTGTTCGGCTACCTGCCTCAAGAACCAGGCTTTTACTCCTGGATGACTGGTAGGGAATTCCTTTTGCATGTATCACGGTTATTCAGCCTGCCACCTAAAGAAGGAAAAAAGCAGGTCGATCGAACACTTAAATTGACAGGTTTGCAATCAGCAGCCAAACGCAAAATTGGTGGTTATTCAGGCGGTATGAAACAAAGATTAGCCATAGCTCAGGCACTGATCGGTGAGCCGCCGGTGTTAATCCTGGATGAACCAACCAGCTCCCTTGACCCTGCTGGTCGACACGAGCTTTTAGATATGATCGCCAATCTGAAAGGAGAGGTCACGGTTTTCTTTTCCAGCCACATCCTGGGGGATATAGAACGGGTTTGCGACACCATCGCAGTCATCCATGAAGGACATTTACTCCTGGTTTCCAACAGGGAGCAATTGCTTGAAGAATATGCCGTCAACGCAGCTGTTATGCAGCTGGATTCCAGCAGTCTGCCAATATCAGAAGATTTCGTCTCTGATCTGGAGAAAAGGAACTGGGTCAGCCGGGTAACGATTGATGGAAATTCGATCAGCGTTTTGGCCAGCGATGTCCCACAAGGCAAGGATGAACTGCTCTCAATCATCGTCAAGCACAATGTGCGCATCAACCGTTACGAATGGGTGCGACCATCTCTAGAAGAGATATTTTTAAAGATCAGTCATTAATATGCTCACTTTTGCTTATACCCTGTCTGTTGTCTGTATGTTGCTATTACCTATCGTGCTGGCTGTCCTTCTCCGGCGGTACTATCGGGTATATTGGATATTGTTTACAGTTGGCTGCATCACATTCCTGGGTGCACAGGCGGTACATCTACCGCTTAATGAGTGGCTGACAAGCATCGGAGTTTTACCCGAAAATCCTCAAATGAGCGTAGCGCCTCTATGGCAGAGTGCTTTGATACTTGGATTAACGGCAGGTTTATGCGAAGAGCTGGCCAGGGCAATTGGTTATGCAATCGTAAAATGGGCCCGCCGGTTCGAAGATGGCGTGATGCTCGGACTGGGGCATGGTGGCATTGAAGCCATGATTCGTGGTGGAGTGTTAACTGCAGCCACGATCAGCTCTTTACTCAATTTACAGGGGGTCGATCTGGAAGCTCTGAATCTAACCTCTGCTCAGCTTGAAGCTGTCTCAATCCAGATGAAGCAATTCAACTATTCGCCTGTCTTCGCTCTTGCTCCATTCGTTGAGCGAACATTCGCCATCGGTGCTCAGGTTCTATTTTCAATACTGGTGCTGCAAGCATTCAAACGCAGAAAACCGTTGTTCATCCTCGTCGCGATCGCATATCATGCATTGGTTGACGCCGTCGCGGTCTATATTGGAATCACAACCCAATCAATTTGGCTAATCTGGGCAGCATTTCTGATCCTATTGATACCTGGTTGGATTTGGTTATTCAGGCTGTGGCGTGATCGGAATCAGGAGATAGCTTCATCCAGGGAAGAGCCTCATCACCCAGAATCAATTAAAACGGTGTTTGGGTTATTCCTGGCCAACCTGCGTAAAGAGCTACTGTATCAATGGCGAACCTACCGGGTTCTGATTGTTTGTGCCGTTTTGATTGCTTTCGGTATCATGTCCCCCTTGCTCACCAAGTTCACGCCACAATTATTGAGCTCCTTAGAAGGAGCGGAGATGTTCGCAGAATTGATCCCTGAAATGACGATAACAGATTCGATGAATCAACACATCGAAACGATAACACAATTCGGATTCATCATGGTGATCTTGTTGGGCATGGGCGCAGTGGCGGGTGAAAAGGAGCGAGGCACTGCAGCGATGATATTGAGCAAACCATTATCTCGAGCTGCATTCTTGAACAGCAAGTACACGGCGCAATCTTTACTTTATATCCTGGCGTTTGGCTTGACCACGGCCATCGGTTATTACTATACAACTACCCTATTCGAAAGTCTTAACTTTGGAATTTTCTTGAGTCTGAATTTGTTGCTCCTGCTCTGGATCCTGGTATTTGCTGGTGTGACATTGCTGGGGAGTACGTTGGGCAACTCCACTGGAGCAGCGGCTGGATTCTCCTTGGCAGGTGCAATCCTGCTCCTCCTATCCGGCAGCATACCTCGTATCGGCGCCTTGCTGCCTGGAGGATTGCTGTCCTGGGCAGGTCAAATTAGTTCTCAAACTGAAACCGCTGGCAATTGGGGTGCGGTTACGATGAGTGTGGTGATTATTCTAATCTGCTTGATCGCCGCTCTGGGGGTGTTTGAAAGACAAGAACTACAGTAAACACTCCCATTTGGTAGATCTGAAGCTTGTCAGGCTCCGAAATCAGGAAATTAAAAAGGTGCGGGGAATTTGCTCCCGCACCCGGTATTTGAATTGAATATCATTAAATGGTTTTCGATTCTAATTCAGGAGTGTACTCCCCAAACCGCGCCATGCTGTTCAACTTTGCCCGCCGGTAAAACGTCTTCTGGGCATCAGCTGTATTTTCAGGCTTACCAACCCAGGCCTTGAGGGTTTCTTCCTGCAATGCTCGTCCGTAGGAAAAGCTCAGCTCCCAGGGGAATCTACCAATAGCGTTCATCGCCGAGAGGTTCTCGGTCGCTTGTGCAGGAGTTTGCCCACCTGAGAGAAATACAATCCCTGGCACAGCTGACGGCACCGTTCGTTTTAGCACACGGATAGTCGCCTCGGCTACTTCCTGCACACCAGCCTGCTCAGAGCAACTCTTCCCAGACAGGATCATATTTGGTTTGAGCAGCATACCCTCTAAAACAACTCCTGCCGTGAATAATTCTGCAAAAACAGCTTCTAGCGTGATCGTTGTAACTTCTTCACAGCGTTCAATGGTGTGATCCCCATCCATGAGCACTTCCGGTTCAACGATCGGCACCAAACCAGCCTCCTGACACAAGGCTGCATACTGCGCCAGACTGGAAGCGTTTATTTGATAACCATAAGTCGTTGGTATATCTTTACCGATGGCATAAACCGTGCGCCACTTGGTGAAAGTTGCACCCATCTCAACATATTCAGCCAGGCGTTCACGTAAACCATCCAGACCTTGGGTGAATTTCTCTCCTGGATGGAAAGCCAAATCGCGGGTACCCTTATCAACCTTTATACCCGGGTAGATATCCCTCGAAGTCAACAACTCTGGGAAAGGAGTCCCATCCGTGGCCTTATGGCGCATGGTCTCGTCAAATGTGATCACCCCACCGATGAATTCCTCCACACCTGGAGTGGTAAACAGCAACTCCCGGTATGACCGGCGATATTCTTCAGTCGAATCGAGATTGATGCTTTTTAGACGTTTCTTAATCGTAGGAAAACTCTCATCGGCTGCTAGTACACCTTTCCCTGGAGCGACAATTCCGCGGGCAACAGCTTCCAGTTTTTGCTTATCCATAACTTACAAACCTCCTAAATTTTTGATATCAAGAGAGGATTGACAATTTCGATCCTCAATTTTTTCCGTATTGATGGGTGATTAAACCGATTTGCATCAATTTTATCATGAGGTCCCTTCCATTCACAAGATAGTGCCATCCGTATCTTCATATCAAACAAAAATTTCAAGCATCTATACCTCATAGCTGATCCTCATTTACAAAGGCGCAATAACCCATTCGATACCTGCCTCCGATGAGATCAACAAAATAAATCCAAACCAGTATGATGGTTTTGACTTGAGGCTTTGGGGACAATCAAATTTTGCAATGGAAATTTTATCCAGTATCCGGCCAGCACACCCAAGAGGATGCCGATCACATGGCTCCACCCTGTGTCACCCAAAATCAAATCGAGGCCACCACCGATGAGTAAACCAAACGCCGCTCCCAGGGCAATGTTGCGTCCCCTGGAATGGGAAGGATCTTGGTTTGCAGAGTTCTTCATTTCGATCACCTCTTT
>DAOVCZ010000046.1 GCA_030669775.1 Chloroflexota bacterium
ACAATGTCAATGGGGAAATTCAGATCTTTGACCATCCGACGGATGACAACAACTTGTTGGGCATCTTTCTGACCGAAATAAGCTTTTTCCGGTAATACAGCGTTGAATAATTTCGCGACAACGGTCGTAACACCACGAAAGGGCCCAGGTCGCATTTTTCCTTCCAAAGGTTGAGCAACACGCTCGACTGTCACCCAGGTTTGGAAATCAGGCGTATACATTTGCTCTAGTTCAGGGACCCACACCAGGTCCACACCATATTTTTCTAGCAGCTCTAGATCTCGTGGAATATCGCGTGGATATGCATCTAAATCCTCGCTGGGACTAAACTGAGTTGGATTTACAAAAATGCTGGCAATAACACTGGCACACTCTTGACAAGCTCTCCGGACCAGGGATAAATGTCCTTCGTGTAGATATCCCATAGTTGGAATCAAACCAACTGGAGATGGCAAGTTATTTCGAATTTGACGTAGATTGGATATCGATTGAACCGTGTTCATATTATGCGGGAGAATTCTCCAGTTTAGTTGGCAGGAACGGACTTACCTTTGTATTTGATTTGTCTTTCCCCTAACATGATTTATACATCAGGCGGACGATTTCATTGTCATGGCCTTCACTAATAACCACAGCATGCGATTGAA
This sequence comes from Chloroflexota bacterium, assembly GCA_030669775.1. Lineage (GTDB taxonomy): Bacteria > Chloroflexota > Anaerolineae > Anaerolineales > UBA4823 > PFL25. The sequence goes on from DAOVCZ010000046.1 coordinate 648, forward strand.
ATCTACGGAGGCACCTGCAGTCTCTCCAATTCGTACAATTGCACCATTAATCGCATCGATCTCCGTTTGACTTCCCCGCGAGACATCTTTATACATGGAAGAATAATTTGAGGCTGTCCGCAAAGCAACAGATTCGACAGCTGACACCGGATCTGAAAATGGCAGACTGATCTCCAAGGCTGAGGCTACGTCTGCGGTCTCAATCGTCACCAGATTCATCATCTTGCGGGCAGGTGGAATCTCCAGCAAATCACCATTGGGGACTTTTAGTAAAGCAGTTAATGGGTTGATGGCGGCATTAATCACTAACTTTCCCCAAATTAGAGAATCAGTACCTTCGACGGTCTCGACCTCAAATCCTGCCCGCATCAATAGATTGACAAGGGTTTTTAATTTTTTGTGATTCCCGAGACTGATCACACCTTTCCCACCTGTGCGAACGATTCCGGGTTCGATCAATGATGCCCCGGCGGTGGTTACACCTGAAGCCACTCGTTGTTCACCTAGCACTTCGGCCAAAGTCCTATGGTTATCGAGACCATTTTGTAAAGTCAAAGCCAACCCATCATCGGCAAGACATTTGGCAAGCCTTAAGGCAACACCCTGGGTCTGGTAGGATTTAACCAAGATGATCGCAAATTGACTACCAACGCACTTTTCGGGATCATCTGTAGCTTCAACTGGATATGCAGATTCTTGTCCGTCTTCATCAATGAACCGCACACCAAACTTATTCAGGGTCTCAATACTTTCAACCCACGTGCCCAGCATGCGTACACTCAAGCCGCTTGCCGAAAACCGCGCCGCAAACAGACTTGCCATAGCTCCTGTGCCGACTACAAGTATGGGAGGCGTCTGAGAAACCATTGGGTAATTTTCCTGGTTATGATTGACGATGGATCACAATTTAAACCGTGATTTTGTTTCCAATCTCTGCCATCAAGATCATCCATTCCTCGTCTGGCATATCAACAGTGTGCTCCGCTGCTGGGAAACTGCCGGCATCAATATCCGAGATGAATTCATTAAATGCGCGTTCCATCTCACTGAAAAAATTAGCGTACTTCCGCACGAATTTTGGTGTAAAACGATCAAAAAGGCCTAGCAAATCGTGTGTCACCAAAACCTGACCATCACATCCGCTACCAGCTCCAATTCCAATCGTAGGGATGTCTAGCTTTTCCGATATCAACTCAGCCAGACGTCCTGGAACGGATTCCAGGACCAGACTAAAACAACCAGCATCCTGGAGCAAGAGAGCATCTTCATATAAATGCTTTGCAGCTGCTGCAGTTTTACCTTGGGCGCGGAATCCTCCGATTAGATTAACGCTTTGGGGAGTCAAGCCGATATGTCCAACGACCGGAATACCGGCGCTGATTATCGCCCGGATGCTATCCGCTCGTTCTCGCCCGCCTTCTAATTTAATCGCATCCATGCCACCCTCTTGCAAAAACCGACCGGCATTTCTCACGGCTTCTTCAACTGATACCTGGTAAGACATAAATGGCATATCACCAATTAAAAGCGCAAATTGTGCGCCGCGCGCGACTGCCCGGCAATGGTGGAGCATCTCCTCCATGGTGACCCTGAGTGTATTTTCATACCCCAAGACAACCATGCCAAGTGAATCCCCCACCAGTATTGAATCAATGCCGGCGCGATCCATGATTAGTGATGTAGGGTAATCATAGGCAGTCAGCATGCTGATCGGATCACCGCGATCCTTCTTCTGCTGAAACACTTTCGTTGTTATTTTTTTACGATGCGTGACTAGGGATTCTGAGGAAATATTAGGGATTGTAGACACGGTACCCTCCTTTGTATAGTGGTAGGGGCCGAGGATTTAGTTGGAGGATGCTGCCAGTGATGATAAAAAAATAATCAATTTCATCACACCAACCAAATCTTTGGTTGAGAATATTAAGTTGGATTCACCCAGTCCTGGTCATTCATGATCCAGGCTGGTAACTAATTATCTCTAATTTCTCTATTTTTGACAAGGTATTCATTCCGCATAGCCCATACGCTGCAAAGCAGGCGCAAACATTTTAGTGAAGCCTTCAAGCTGTGAAGGAGTGAAAACACGCCTGAAACGTTCAGGCTCACCCTTGCTGAAATGAGTCCCGGTACGCACGGGATCACCTTGCCCTGGACGGTATCGTTCAAAAACCTGATCGGCTTTACCTTGATCGATCTCGAGAGATAAATATTCAACTAATCGTTTACTCTCCGCTCCAAAATCTGCCACAAAATCCTCGTATCGGACAATCAATACTCCCTCCATTTTCGACCACGCTTCCCAAATATCCACATAGAAATCAATAAACACGGCAGCCGATTCCAGGGTTTCCAGATGAGAGAATGCATTCGGGCGATCTTTTTTTAACGTCTGGCGACCATACTCATATGCGGATAACATCGCCGCGCGCGGATCGCGGAAAATGTAGATCGATTTGATCCGCTGCTTACGCAGCAGCCAACGAGTGAAGCTTGTCGGTCCAGCATGCGTCTTAATGACATATTTGTTACCAAGCAACGCAGGGAATAATACCGGAATTAAGCGGTATGGCTTAAGTGTGCTGATATTGCAATTTACTTCGGTCAGGAAACGCTGCAAGCGAAATTGTTCGCGGATTGAACGCGCACTTTGTCCCCCGCTTGCAACCACCAAATCATGCACCAGGTTGTAATACCATCCCGAGCCGGCGCGGGGCATACCAGCTGAGATGATCAGCTTCGGGTTCACAAAGGTGCATCCCCGGTATATTTACTTAATAATTCTTGTTTTTCAGGTTGGGATAAAAAGGCCACCTCAAGGGCATTGCGCTGTGCTTGGTGAATCTGGACTTTGGTTAAGCCCGCTGCTGGTGCGGCGACCTCATATTCATAAGGCAAATCTATGCCGCTGACGCCAGTGTTATCTGTGTTTATCGTCGCCATTAAGCCGTCTTCTAAAAATCGTCGCAAGGGATGGCTGGCGTAATCTGGGACAGTGCTGGTCTGAACATTGCTGGTTAAATTGGCCTCAATGCCAATGCCATTCTCAGCCATATAATGCAGCAGCTCCTCATCCTCCTCAGCGTGCACTCCATGCCCGATCCTCTCCGCCCCGAGACCTTTAAGTGCTTGCCAAACACTCTCTGCACCGGCAGATTCCCCAGCGTGAATCGTAATATGCCAACCAGCATCCTTTGCTAAATGCATATGATCCACGAATAATTCACCAGGGAAATTCGCCTCATCACCAGCTAAATCTAAGGCTACAATATCATCCCGGCAATTCAAGAGTGCGTTGAGTTCAGCTTTAGCTGAATCTGGTCCATATGTTCGACTAATGATGCCGATCAAATTCACTTTCCTTTCAATTTCTCGTTGAGCCTCCGTGACTCCGTCGATTACTGCTTCAACAATCCCAGCAGGATCTAAACCGTGGGGCTCAGCCATAAACCAGGGACTGAAGCGTAGCTCAACATAATCCAAACCCTCATTCCTGGCATCCTCAACGTTTTCGTAAGCAATCCGCCGGCAATCCGCATAATCGACTAATATACCTACCATCCATTCAAACTTGGCGATATAAGCCATAACCCCTGGTTGAGGCTTTGTAATTTGCACCTGCGGTCGGAGACCCTCAATATCCCAGGCTGGGAGTGGCAGATTATGTTTACGACCCAGCTCGAGAATAGTTTCTATCCGGACAGATCCATCAAGATGGCGGTGGAGGTCAATTAACGGGAAATTTGGGTCGATCATTGGCATACCGATTCTTCTTCAATTCAAATTAAAGTATTATAATTCTGGATGAGTATTCCTGGCAACCACAAAATTAGGAGTCAACCATGAACCGAGCATTGAACTTTCTTTTAGGGGCAGCAATTGGAGGTTTCATTGGAGCGACAGTAGCCATTCTCCTCGCTCCCACATCCGGAGAAGATCTGCGCTCTGAGATTGTCATGCGAAAAGATCGTATTAGTTCAGAAGTCGCCCAAGCTGCAGCTGATCGACGTGCAGAGCTAGAGAGACAATTAGCTGCGCTCCGTGCTCCAAAACAGTCCGATCAATAGATTTAGGTAAATACAGGCAAAAACCGGACGGTTTACCAGCCTTCCGGTTTTTTTACACCAATTCTTGCTACCTGGTTATAACTTACTCGGGCTGTATTTCAATCCGGTATGCTGCTTTCTGACGAGTAAAACGAGTTGTTCCACTCACGACTAGAACTGCCTGATCAAAATCTCGGTCGAGATGTAAACGAATTTCAGCTGCAACATCTTTTTCCAGTGGGATATGAGTGACTTCAATCGTATCTCCAAATGTGATCAGTGATAAACGATAAGTTTGGGGGATAATATTGTCAATCCGCAGCCATCCTTCGGTCTCCCAGTTATCAACACCTTCTTCGAAATCAGAAAAATAACCGATCTCTGGGATAGCGATATCATCGATTAACATCCCTTCCCCATTTGCAACTGCATCAGTGACATATTCAAAACGAATTTGGATTTCTTTCCCGGCATAATCGGATAAGTCAACACTTTCTTGTATCCAGCTACCGCTCATCCCATTGTAGCCCCACCCATAACTATTACCTGATGGATCCTCTGAGGTCCCGGAAGGGGTTATCAGAATTTCCCATGATTCACCATCTTCTGATGCTTCTAAATAGACATAATCATAATCTTCTTCCAGATCATACCAAGTCCAGTAAGTGAGTGTAATTGGACCTTCATGATTAGTGAAATCAAAAGTTCTGGTGAGTGTCATATCCGCTTCATCCCCCTTATTCGACCAAAAATAATGTTCACCTGAATATGGGTCCTCGGGAATGATTTTGGCTTCCGTCGATCCCTCAAAGCGCAGAATATAATCGCCTCTGCAATTTATGCGAATGTAATCAACCCCATACTGGTGCACATCACGGATCAATGATTCTGTTGGACATTCATAGATAGTTTCAGTCGCTTCAGCCTGGGGAGCATCTGGGAGGTTGTAATAGGTATATCTGCCATCCGAAACGCTATCATTCTTCAGAAAAGTGGCGATCACCCAATCAAAAAATACATCATCTGCTTGGATCGGTTCCCCAGTTAATGGGTCGATTGCCTCGATTTGCTTAAGAACCTGATCCAAACCTTCAAAGCCATTGGCGGAATTGGCAACCAGCAACTTCGTGGCCTGCTCACCAAATCGATCCAGAAAATAGGTAAAGAATAAGAAAGACGCCCCATAATGAGGAGAAGTTTGACCACTGTTATATGGCCAATCATTAAGCTGCAGATCAGGATTGATGATATAGCTGTATTCTGAACCTACCTCATAACCATTTAATAGGACTGCTAATTCGGAAAATCCTTCATTGACCCATGTGGCTTCATTTCGATCCCGATACCAGTGGATCATATGCTGAAATTCGTGGGCTAATACCCCGTATGCATATTCGCTAGCTAAATTTACGGTATCAGAACTCAACACAAACGCTTCGTGAGCGTTGGAATACTCATGAGCCAACGGATGCAGTTCATCAGCTGATGAGAAATAGCCAGCTAAATTGGAACCCAGATCTTTGGCATAGATAATGTAGAGATGCGGGTCTCCATCAACCCCCGGGGTCCACTCACTGCCAAAGAAAGCCCGGTTCCGTGGGTAAATCTCGTTCTCAAAAGTATCGACCAGCTGCTTTAGGGCATCCGATTCAAATGGAACACCATCCTGGATCCAGAAATAAACATGATCCGTCGCGTATTGAAGGATTGCATTGATCTGAAAATTCTCATTCGTATCAACATTGGAGACCCAAAAGTCTTCCTGGCTTCCAATTTCGATGGTGCTACTCGGTGGTGGAACCGTGAGAGGGATATTCTGTTTTCCTTCAAGACGTTTTGCCAGGTCTCGTAAATCACTCGGCGGAATCTCAACACCCTTTAAGGCTACCAAAGTCTCGCTATGAAGAAATAATGCTTGATTTTCGCCAGATGGGTCTGAAGAAGAGGCAGGGTTGGGGCGAAGGATGACAGGTGTGCTAGTGGGAAGAGCAGAACTGACTAATCCAGCTTCTTCTCCACCAAACTTGTCAATGAAGAAACTTAATCCATACATCCCTGAAATTAGCGCGCACCCACAGACGGCAATTACTACCGCAACCAATAGACTTATCATCCAACCACGCTTCATCAAATTCTTCAAAACAACAAATCCGCTATAAAATCAATTTTCCCCAACCACTGTGAATTGTCTCCTCGATAAACGCATTGCGGCGGTGATCAAACCAAAAACAACCCACATGTTGGGGATGGCGAATGAATCAAAAGAAAAAGCACCAAGGGCAAATGCGATCAACCCTAGAATTCCACCGACACCCCAAAATTTTACCTCGATATTGAGTGAAAACCATAAATACAAGGCACATCCTAATATTGCCATAATAAATGCTATGAAAGTCGCCAAGCCAAGCATGCCCGTCTCAGCCATCACTCTCAAAATTAGATTCTTGGGTGTGATCAACCTGCTTTTCCCTGCTTCAGGTACAACCAAACGGAGTACTTCAGGAATTGCAGCTAGGGGTCGATCCGGTAGTTTTTCATCAAAATAGAAGGCATAATTTCCCAATCCAACCCCCAAGATAGGGTAGTCATCGTAAACCTGGTAGGCTGTTTCCATATATGTGTATCTTGCCCCAAAGCCCAGATATTCAAAATAATTGATGATATAGCGCACATATCCCTGGTTGGGTGTGCGCTGCCAATATTCCCAAATGCGGGCAAAAAAATCATTCCTCGACCCTGCGAAGAAAATAAGCGCACCCAAAATCACAACCAGTATCGCTCCTTCACCGATCCGCCTCCAAGGAAATCTTCTTCTTGATTCTGTCTCTTGTGAATCATCGATCTTCTTCGATCTGAAGAATAAAACCCCCATTAACACGAGAACCATCATCACAATCAATCCAGCACGCGAAAATGTGAATGGCAGCAAGGCTAACGCCCATCCCAAAAGGAATAGTTCTATCGTTATCCATCGCCAGCGCCATTTGAATACCGTGTAACCTGAAAGCACTGCGGCCAAGAGCCAGGGTAAGAGCAAAAAACTGATCTGATCTGCAAACCAATTAGGCTCATATGTAAGCCCAGAGACCCGGTTGGTGAATAAACGCCGGATGGAGATATATCTCTGAACAGAACTCATCAGGTCAAACCAACGTGGTGAAAATTGAACCACATAAAACGCTTGTAATGTCCCCCAGAACATAGCCAGAACGAAGCCAACATACAGCCAGCGCAGGGAAAATCTAAGATCTTCCTTGTTCACTGGCCACAAAGTGACCACGAGATAGATTGCTCCACCGACACCTAAGGTTGCTAATGCCCGAAACATGCGTACCATTACTGATACACCTTGGAGTGCTTCAATCCCCCTCAAAGTCGCTAAGAGAGAGCTGACCACAGCAATGACCACAAAAGGTAAGAAAGAGAGTATTGTTTTTGGGATTGGTTTAGTTAAAAAGCGCGGCAAGATAACCAGCAACAGCAAGAAGATCAACGGATAAATGGATAATGGACGAACAAGTGTGCCCCCCCCAATATTACCTGGGAAAAAAGGGAAGCTGCTTACCGGGAGAGTAATTAAAAAGAGCACCCAACAAATTTTTGAGAGTATGGAGATCAATCTCTTACCATTGGTCGGCCACCTCCTGCCGATCATAGATACCCTTTGCGCGTAATCTGGATCAAGAATACCATAATCCATAACAGCAATCCCACGAGAGTGCCAATTAAAGCCGCCAGACTATACGATCGCACCTGCCTCACCTCTGGCTCTCTAGCTTGCGGTTTCTTTAGGGATAAAGTAGCTGAAAGGCCTTGAGCTTCCTGGATTCCCGCTTCCCATTTGGAGGTTACACTTGAGATCTGCTCATTCAATGCTGCATCTGCCACTTTTGATGAGTCGATATCTTTTTGGACGATCAAGATTGCCTGCTCAACCCAGACGATGTATTCGCTAATTGGAACACCCTCATCTGGAAAACTCTTGACAACAATATGTCCACCCAAAGTTGATTCCGCTATCCGGTTTGCTAAGGTAAACAAATCGTTACGATCAGGTTCTGACGGGGAAAAATCCCCCTCAGCATTATTTAATCCGTTTAATGCATCTATTAAGCCACCCATAGTTTCTTCAAGCGCTGCTTGCTGGAGCTTATTTTCTACAAGTTCATCATTCAAAGACCGCAGGGTGAGTTCTAAGTTGAACAAATCTCGAGAATGGGTTATCGAATCATTTGTCAAATTAAGTATCACATCCCGCCAAGTTTCAACAGCTTCGACAGCCCTGGGCGATTTTTCAGCATCAGCGATCAACAGCCATTGGCCGGCATTACGCCATTTGGCGTCCAACATCACTCGAAGATCTTGTAATTCAATGGAATCCCAGTATCGATCCAGCGCTCTCAAACGGTTAAGCGTCTCGTTCAGATAGGGATCAGACTTAACAACAATTGAAAGTTGTAACATCTGCCAATGTTTATAATCGTCAATATTACGAAATTCAGCATTGGTAAATTCAGGAATATACTGGTCATCCAAGACGCGATATGGGTTGAGTTCTACCGATAATGCCACGTTCGCCCGGTAAAAGGAAGGCCAAAAGTAGGCAAATACCAATCCGAGCAGCGTCCCAACCAGGGCAAATGCCACAATCACTGGCCAGCGATGGAAAGCAGCCAGGATCTCATCCCGTACCACCCATTCCCTCATTGGATCTTGCTTCATTTTACGCCCACCGTTTCCGGTTATCCAAATAAACCAGAGCTAACGTTCCGATAAATATCACCGCGATGAAGATACCATTCGCCACAAGTGGTGGCCGGGTGAGGACGATAAATGCCAGGCAACCCAACAATAATGCAACCACCTGCATGATTAATACGGCTTTGCCTGAGCTCCATCCCATGGCCACCAGCCGGTGGTATGTGTGATCCCTGGATGCTGAGTAAATATGTTTGCCACGGCGGACGCGAGATAAGACCACCAAGATTGTATCGAAAATCGGTACTCCTAATAACATTATCGGGACAACCCAGGAAGAAGATTGAAAAGCCCCGAGTGGCCGGTAAGCAATCGCCAACACAGCTAATACAAACCCGAGAGTTTGAGCTCCGGAATCTCCCAAGAATAGCCTAGCAGGTGGGGAATTGAAGAAATATAACCCAATACAAGCCCCTAATAGCAAGGCACTTTGCCGGGATAATAATGGTTGTCCAGCATCTAGCGTCACCAGGATGAAGAAAGTGGTCGCCATCCCGGCTAATCCTAGAGCTAAACCATCCATACTATCCACGAAATTGAAAGCATTTATGATGCCAACAATCCATAAATAGGTTAAAAACCAATCCAGATAAACGTTGAATTGACCAGGAAAACTATAAAAGAACTCAGGTGATTCAAACACTTTGATTGAAACACCCATTGAGATCAGGATGATCACTGCCAGGGATTGTCCCAACAATTTCATCAGCGGAGAAATTTCCCTAAGATCATCCCATAGTCCAAACAAAAACACGGGCAAAGCAGCCACATACATCGCAACCAGGCTTGGATTGCGGTAAAGGCCTGTCCACCAGGCAGTCAGCAACAATGATCCGTAAAGCGCTATCCCACCAGCTGTTGGAGTTGGAATCCCGTGCTGTTTGTGGGGAGCACTGTTCGGCATATCCACCAGACCAATCCGGTTGGATAATTGGATAGAACCCCATGCAAGAAGTGCTGTCAATAGCGAAGATAGAAGTATGAATTCAAAAATGAATGAGATCGATGTGACTTGTAG
>DAOVCZ010000277.1 GCA_030669775.1 Chloroflexota bacterium
GGTGCGCTTGTATATGTAGGTGCCTCCCATTTGCTACCTGCGGTTGAGAAAGAGGACAAAAGATACACCCTGATATCTTTGTCTGCCGGTATTTTTGTCGCAGTGATTATCGTCCTCTCCAAGTGAATTAATGGCGAATCCTGGAAAATGGACCTGTGATTTGTGTAAGAACGTTTCTGAGCAAAAAGTGAAAATTGCAATAGTTACCGATGACAATGAAACAATCAGTTACCACTTTGGCAAAGCAATGAAATATGCTGATGCTGATATGACCGTTGACGAGGGGCAAATTGAAACTGGGGAAATCCGTGAGAAAACTGGTCACCTAAATTATCGAAGTGATGGATTAGTAGGTCAAGGCGGGCACCAAGGGGATCCAAGAGAAAAGGGATGCGGTCGTCATTCCGGAGAGAATCACTGGAGTTGGTTGAAGTTGATCTTCGATTGCAAGTTTAGCACGCGGGATGGATCAAAGAGCCTATATTGGGCTTCGATGTATGGGAATCCAACCGGTCATCACAAATATTCCAGATATTAAGAATGCGGTTCAGGCAGTTATCGATGGGAACATTCAAAATCATCTCGAGCGATTGCATTGAAAGAAGTGATCATCATGAGGTATTTCAAGTGTTTTGATTGTGGACATATCTGGAATATTATTTTCTGGGAAGAAGGTAAAGGTACAATATTGGCTTGCCCTGAATGCAAGAGCCTAAATGTTCGCCGGATAGAAAAAGTTCGTGGATGGGATCGAGAAGGGAAGTATACATCATTGGCGAACGATGAAGATCATACACCAACGAGTCCTGCACGTGAACCTGTTCGAAGGGCGTTAATGAAAAAAGAAAGTCTGCCACCCAGGAAGCCAGCCATAAAAAACTTGACCTCCATGATAAGAACCATTCTTAACCAAGGAAAGTTAAATGCCTTTATTGAGCGATTTATTAAGCACGCTCCTTGATGGGGAGGTTTCCCAGGTCATCATTGGTCTACATTGGACAGCGGTTGTCACCGAAGTCGAAGACACTAGACGCTGCGGCTTGGCCTCCACCTATAGAGTATCTCAAGAACATCACAGCAAACCAGATGTTCCTGATGCTGGACAGCTCGCATCGTCAAATGGTTTGGTGGTAGCAGCGTATACCCAATCAGATAGTCCAGTAATGAGAAGCGTAGGAGTAGCAGCGATTAACGCATTATTGCCCCCATTTACTCATACTCTGGTTGAACAAAACGCTGAGGAGGTTATCGCGAGTCATGGATTTGAGAAAAGAGTGGTTCTGGTGGGACGTTTTCCTTTTATCCCCAGGTTGCGGACTCGCGTGGGGGAGTTGACCGTTCTTGAAATTAGCCCGCATCCAGGAGAGCTTCCTGAGAGCGCGGCACTAGATGTGATTCCTGCTGCTGATGTCGTCGCCATTACGGGGATGACTTTGATCAATCACTCATTGGAGAACCTTCTCAAGCTCTGTTCGCCTCAGGCGCGGGTCATATTGTTAGGCCCAAGCACACCACTTAGCCCGGTTTTATTCGATTATGGTGTCGATTTGCTCTGTGGATCGGTTGTGACAGATATTGAACCAGTGCTAAGGGCGATTAGTCAAGGAGCCAATTTCCGTCAGGTACACCAAGCTGGTGTGCGCTTGATCAGTGTCACCCAAGCAAAAAATCGTCGATCTAATCACAGAAGAAAGGAAAAGCAATTATGTTAAATACCGGCGAAGAAAAACCCCTCATCGGGAAGCGCATCGGAATCTTAGGCAAAGGCGGTTCTGGAAAAAGCACCGTTGCGGTTTTGTTGACAAAGGCGCTCAGAGACTTGGGCTACCATGTATGCTTGTTGGATGCAGACTCTACCAATGTTGGGCTTGCACGGGCGCTTGGATTCGAGCAGTCACCAAAAACATTATTGGAATATTTCGGTGGAATGGTCTTTAGTGGAGGTTCTGTTACTTGCCCGGTGGACGATCCTACTCCTTTACCAGGAGCTGATATTTATCTAGACAAAATCCCACCTCAATTTTTTGTCAAAAAAGATGAAATAACCCTGCTTACTGCAGGCAAGATTGGCGAATTGGGACCCGGCGCGGGGTGTGATGGTCCTGTTGCAAAGATCGCTAGAGATTTTCAAATTCTTAATGAAGGAGAACCAGTGGTCACCCTGGTTGACTTCAAAGCCGGGTTTGAAGATACAGCCCGCGGCGCGATCACCAATTTGGATTGGGCAATTGTCGTCGTAGACCCCACCTTGGCTGCGATTCAGATGGCAAGCGACATGTGCGATATGGTAGCAAGGTTGAAAGCTATGGAATTACCCGCAACCATGCACCTCGAGAGCCCAGAACTGGTTGCATTGGCAAATCGGATTTTCATTGAAGCGAGAATTAATGGAGTTTTGTCCGTATTGAATAAAGTCCAGAACATTGAGATAGAGAACTATCTGCGAAAAGAATTATCGGCACGAAGCATTGAGCCGATCGGCGCAATTTACGAAGACCCCTCAATGTCCATTACATGGCTTAAAGGAGAGCCTCTTGCCGGGAGAGAGGCAGAGCAGGAAGCGCAGAAGATCGCCAAGGCATTGGAGACTTCCGAGGCTCTTGTAAATGAGGTAGAGGTTTGAATTAGACAATCAGTCGGTGGTTGATTCCTGGTCTAGAGTAGATCGTTAGAGGTGAAGAGAACTAATGAAACAGAGCGTTGAAGAAGAAGTTGAGCTAGTGGAGCAATCAGTTAGGCATATCTTGGATAACGTTCCAACGGATGTGATTGTGGTTGCCGCGGCCAAAGGCCGAACACTGACAGAGGTCGAGGCTGTAATCGAAGCTGGTATTACTCACATCGGGCACAACTATATCCAGGA
>DAOVCZ010000270.1 GCA_030669775.1 Chloroflexota bacterium
TCCCAGGATCAAGCCAATTGCCACCGATATCTCTCCCAGCAGGACCAGGTATGGGAACCAAGCCCGGTTAGGTTCTACCGTTTTTCTGATCAACCGGCCATATGCAGGGACGGGATGGTTATCCGCCAGAGCCAGAGTCCAATCCACCATTTGACCATCAACGAATTTCCGCAACGGTTTGTGGAAGAAGCTCTTCAGCCACCACAGACCGATGCCGATGCGCAAGATGGCCAACCATTGTGCGACAGTTAAAAATCCAAAAATATCTTCCATGATTCTTCCTTTCCTCGAGTGTAATTTCCCCCTCTATGGGGGTACGAATTAATTTCCTTAATATTAAATTAATGACGATGTTCAGCTTCCATCTCTTACTCTATCTGGGATTTTGATCAATAATTTTACAATCACACATAACTGACCCCACTGATCCATCAAAAAAACATTCTGATCGCCTCTCCCTATATTTATTAGACCAAATTTGTCTGTATTTCAGCAAAGTTATCTCGCACTCAGTTATGAAAATTGTCTAAGTGGTTTACTGATTGAAGCTGTAAAAAGACCTGACAGGTTTCTATCACATGTATGAGTTGAAATGATGAATGTTCATGATAGAGCCATAATTGTTTCGTCACTTGAAAAAACCTGTCAGGTCTAGTGGTTAAGTTTCATATAACTACTTAATTAATCTGGGTTCGGGATAAGACAACTTTTTCTCGAAGTGTCATTCATGGAGCGCAGCGAAGAATCCCTGAAAACACAATTTGTAAACCATCATTTTAGGGATTTCTCGTCTCCCTGATCTGTCCGATCGAGGACAGGCCTTACGGGGTTTGGAATGACAGGATTTACACCGTCCTGGATTCGGGTTGGTTTGTATGAATTCGTGAATAACCAGGCTTACAAATCTGTTTCGGGCATGTTCAATTGACAGATAGAAGTATCAAAAGTTGTTTTCGAGATGATTAGTCTGTATAATGATTATTGAGATAAGGGTTTCAAATAACATAACACTTCGCGGGGAAATACAAAACAATATGACACTAACCCTTCTCGATAAAAACGTGAACCTTATCAGAGAGTGTTCAAATGTCAGCTACGCTGGAAGAGCAGATCAAACAACTAAGACAAACCATCACTGAGATTGAAGCTCAAAGGTCTATCCTCGGTGATACTGCTGTGGAGTCTGCCCTGGTACCATTTCGTCAGAAGCTCGCCGAACTTGAGTCGCAAGTCGAGCCAACTAGAGGGAAACCGCCCGAATTGCCCACACGCCAACGCAAGCTGGTTACCCTGCTCTATATGGACGTGGTTAGTTCAACTGAGATGACCCAGCACCTTGATCCCGAAGATACATTGGAGATCATGGATAATGCCTTACTGCGTTTGGCAGCACCAGTGGAGTCACATGGAGGGCATGTGACCCGCTACACGGGCGATGGTTTCAAGGCCGTCTTTGGGGATCCCATCGCCAGGGAGAATGATCCCGAACAGGCTATCCGTGCTGGGTTGGAAATCCATAAGATTGCCAGAACGCTGGCAAAAGAACTGCAAACACAATGGGAGATCGAGGATTTCCAGGTGCGTATTGGAATTGATACGGGATTGGCTGCATTGGGTGGCTACACCGAGGCAGAAGATACCGTTATGGGAAGGGTGGTCAATCTTGCGGTACGTATAGAAAGTGCCGCACACCCCGGAGGTTTGTTAATCTCCCATAACACCTATCGCCATGTGCGCGGTGTGTTCACCGTCGAATCCCAGGAACCAATCAGCGCCAAGGGTTTCTCTGAACCTGTGCCTGTATACCTGGTTAAGGATATCAAGCCACGAACCTTTCGTGTACGCACCTTAGTCGTGGAGGGTGTGGAAACGCGCATGATTGGGCGTAGAACAGAATTGGATTTCCTCAAGGATGCGCTGCTCACCGCCATGGAGGAGGGGGAAGGGCATGTGGTAACCATCTCCGGTGAGGCTGGTGTAGGCAAATCACGCTTGCTCTACGAGTTTGACAATTGGATCGAATTACTACCACCACCACGTGTGCGTTTCTTTCAAGGTCGGGGCAGGCAGGAATCTCAAGGATTGCCCTATAGTCTGCTGCGTGATTTATTCGCTTTCCGCTTCCAAATCCTAGACGACGATACAGGAGAACAGGCTCGCCGCAAGATTGAGGCTGGCTTCGGAGATGTGTTCGGGGACGATGGAGATGCGCTGATGCACGCCCACATCATTGGACAACTGCTGAGTCTCGATTTCAGCGCCAGCCCGCACCTGAAAGGCGTGCTCAACGACCCCGAACAGCTGCGCAACCGCGGCTTGATGTACCTGATTCAGTACTTCCAAGCCTTATCGCAGGAAAGTCCCGTCGTGATCTTTTTGGAGGACATCCATTGGGGGGATGACAGCTCACTGGATGCGATCAACTATTTAGGAGAACATTTACCCCAACTGCCCTTGCTGATCGTCTGTGCTACACGTCCCACCCTTTATGAACGGCGTCCCTATTGGGGTGAGGGGCAGACCTATCACACACACTTAGAACTGTGTCCATTATCCAAGCGGGAGAGCCGCCAGCTGGTGACTGAGATCCTCAAACTGGCAGAGGAAATTCCCACTGAGCTACGCGAATTGGTCGTTGGGGGTGCGGAAGGCAATCCCTTTTACCTGGAAGAGTTGATCAAGATGCTCATTGAGGACGGTGTGGTCAATCCAGATGAAGAAATCTGGCAAATTGACTTGACCCGATTAGAGCAGGTGGATGTTCCATCTACTTTGGCAGGTGTACTACAAGCCCGACTCGATAGTTTACCGATTCATGAGCGCACAATTCTCCAACAGGCATCCGTTGTTGGGCGTCTATTCTGGGATCGTTTGGTGTCTCATATCCAGACTAAAGGGAGTGATGATGGAGACTCACAGATCATACCGTTAGCGTTGGCCTCCCTTCGT
>DAOVCZ010000195.1 GCA_030669775.1 Chloroflexota bacterium
CCGATCAATCATATATATTCGAAGCCACCCTGGCACCCCGCTCAACCATAGTCGGACGCACACTGAATTCGGTGAATTTCCGGGATAGTTTCGGCTTGACCGCATTGGCTATCTGGCGTCAGGGGGATGTCATCACTGAACATCTGCGGGATGTGGAGCTCCGTTTCGGTGATTCACTGCTTCTCCAAGGTTCACCAGGCCGGGTGCGAGCACTTCAGAAAGGTAAAGAATTCTTGGTCCTTGAGCCGGTCGAACTAGTACGCAATCGCCGCAAAAAAGCTCCCTTAGCTGCTGGAATCATGCTTATGGTGATCCTTCTGGCGATCTTCACCAATCTCGGTATTGCTATCGCCATGCTGATCGGATCAGTTTCGATGGTGCTTACAGGATGTCTGACCATGGACGAAGCATATGAAAGTATCGACTGGCGTACCGTGTTCCTGGTTGGCGGGATGCTCTCTCTTGGCTTCGCCATGGAAAACACCGGCACTGCCCAGTTCCTGTCAGATACCTTGCTAGGTTTGCTGGGTGATTATGGGCCAATAGGTTTGTTGGCTGGGATATATATCCTCTCTGCTTTGATCACCCAACCCATGTCAAATGCTGCTGCTGTAGTCCTGATCGTGCCGATTGCGATCGATACCGCGTTGGGATTGGGGGTAAACCATCTGACCTTCACGATGGCCGTGGTGATCGGAGCTGCAACTAGCTTCCTGTCTCCAGTTGGGCATAAAGCCAATGTGCTGGTCTTTGGTCCTGGAGGGTATCGTTTTTCCGATTACACCCGCGTGGGTGCGCTGCTTACTGTCGCCCTATTCATTGTCTCGATGATCTTCTTACCGATATTATGGCCTTTTTATCCATAGGGCGCGCAAGAACCCAAACACCCATCTCTCAATAATACCTTGCACACAAAGCCGGATAAAACCGGGGGAGTCAAAAGGGCAGTTGATCTACTTGCTTTGGCAAATGACATTAAGCAATCACTGTTTGACCCTCAATTCCATTTAGACAAGATCTGATTAGGTTTCAAATAAAGATTATGTCACAGATCAAGGGGCGGCGACAATCGCAAAGAGCACATTAAGGAATCTGAAACTGAGCTGGTTTTAACCCGACATTCATGGCTCCACATAAATCCTTTTGTCCGGAAAGCAGGAATATGGGAATCATCGTTTCTTTCCACTTCCCCAGGAGAGCAAATCAATTTATTGTCCAGAAGATAATCCAAAATCCACCAACAATCCGTCTATGGTGAATACGGTGCCTTCAATCACCGCCCCCAGGAAGACAATGGTGACTACGATGGTGGCGATATAGAGCACCGGCAGCAAGAAAGTGCGCCAACCTTGCAGCTCATGCGCAGTGGCAGTGCCGATCCACACACCGAAGAAAGTCAGTACCAGCGCCAGAAACCGTGCTAACGGTCCAATTACTGGAAGAAAATCCAGCAATTCAAAAATATGGGCACTCAGAGCAAAACCTGTCACTCGCAGAGTGGTGGTGTAATCTGCTTTACCGCGCAGCACTCGGGCCGCCAAATAAAGTAAAAGTACCGCTAAAAACCAGATCGCATATCGCATCAGTATATTGACCAGGTCTAATTGTCTCTGGTTGCTTAACGATTGCAGTATTTGAGCGAGTAAGGCGATCAGCAAAGCTGGCCCAGTCATATAAGCGTCTTGGGCGATCTCCCAGTAGGCCTCCCGGCTAAGCTTGATGGCGTGGAAAGCGTAATCGAGCCATTTTCCCACCTGACTCAAACCTTTCCCAAGGACCGCAAATGTCCAGGGGTCCACTACCGGTTCCACCGGACGATCAGGTATCGGTGTGGGTCCCGGGAGGCCAACTCGTGATTTTAGGATCGCCATCATTTCCTGGGAATTGCGGGTCTCGGGGACTTCCATATCAGCTGGGTGGAAGATAAAGGCATCAGTCTGCTCACCACCCAGGCCGCCGTGATTGCCGATCAGCTCTTCCAGTGCGGCAACGGTGCCGTCCGGATACAAGGTGCTGTTGAGGATCAGGTCACCAGAGTTGGAGAAATCAGCGATGCGCCGCACTTGCCAGGAGCGTAATTCCACATCTCCATAAGGTTCCAATGGATCCTCACCGATCACATCACCTGTGTGCAGATTGCGCGCCCCATTCTTACCAAAAGCAACCGGTTCGAAATCATCCTCATAAGCCACCACAAAACCAATCCCCTCGTGCTGCACCAGCTCATCCACCATGCCAGGATAGGCAGCGTTGAGCTCATTAAGGGCGATCTTACGTGGATGCAGGTCGAAATATACCTGGGCCAGGTTGCCGCTATAACACAAGGTCACCTTGGCAGGTTCTGCTTCCTGGGTGCCGGGCTGCTGGTCAAGGTTGCTCTTCATTGCGCGTTGTGTCCCACTGACCATGGCGCGACCAACGGTGCCAGCCAACCTGCTGTCTTCAAGATTCTCAAGTTCACCCATCATCGCAGAAACGCCGATGGTTCCATCATCACCGCCGCCAGTTCCCACCGCGCTCGTGCCTTGGGGAAGCTGCTCTTTAATGAAATCCAGGATGCCAATCTCATAGCGCTGCTCAAAGGTTGCACCGAAGGATTGACCATGATCGGATAGCAGGATGAACTCGTAGGGACGCGGTGCATCACGCTCCATCACCATCAAGATGCTAGAAATTACCCGATCAAACTGCTGTAGGGTGAGCATAGCATCGCGTGTCCAGGGACCGGAATGGTGCGCCACTTCATCATAACCGGCGAACAGGGTGTAGATCGCCGGAACGCCGCGGATGATATCCAGAATAGTCAGGTAGCCACCTACATCGCGCAGGAAGATGTTTGTCGCTGCCCGAAGGATGGGGTAGCCATTGTGTAGCCTGTTCAAGCGTGGCTGGACATCCTTACGCCGCTGCTGCCAGCCCTGCCACACCTCCTGAATCATGTCTCCAAAGAACAAGACCAGGACGCGCATGAAGAAGTATGGGTTTCGCATCAGCAGATACATATCCTGGGCGCGTTTCTTCTTGTCTTCTTTTGTTTCCGCTTTTATTTTCGAAAAGGTCAGGATTGATTTCGTCGCATCACCACTGAACATGTTACTGATACTGGAGCCCCCTTCCAGCAGACCCTGACCGTTGGAAAGCTGTGGTTCGATCTCCGCAGCTGCCTGGCCTCCGGCCAGGATGCGGTTGCTCTCTTTATCCAACCAGCGAAAGGCGGGGATATTGTGATTGTTGCCCTGCAGGATACCCGCCTGACAGGCGGGTGTCGTAGCAGGGAGTCCGCAATCCACGCGCGAGATTTGATACCCCTGCTCATCCATCATTTTCTTGATGGTAGGCATATAACCATCTTCAACAGCTTTCTGGATGTGCCAATAACTCAATCCATCAATTTCGAGCATCACCACACCGCGTGTGTTCTCTCCTTCTTCGGTCTCTGCCTGCCTGGCAGCCTGACGCTTAACCAGGTTTGCATAAAAGGATTCGTCATTATCGATATCCAATAATGTCGTCAGGATTGTGTTAACCAGGGAAAGGAATAAACCACCAATAAAAGCTGCCCACAAACCATCAACTTCAAAGCCTGGCATAAGTGCAGAGGTAATCATCAATACAAGTGCATTGATGATGAAGCCAACCAGAAAAATAACCACCCACCCCAAGGGGACTGTTAATAACAAGATCAGTGGGCGGATAAGCAGATTAACAATACCCAGCAATAAAGCCGCGGCGGTTGCCACCACAATAACGGAGGTCCCATTGACCGGATAGATATTGATCCCTGAAATAACCCAGGCTGTTATCAGCAGGGAAATTGTATCCACAAACCAGACGACCAAGAACCGGATGAAAAGACGAATTAGATTCCCCAATGTTTTCATGTTGAATCTCCTTTATGCGACCTATAATAAATCTCGAAATATCATAGTATTCTAATATATTATTAATTTTCTTGAAGAGGAATCCATTGTTGGCATTAACTTTGAGTGCATCAACCTCGAATAAGAATTATTGCTGGCAATATCTATCTTTAGGATTGTATTCTCCGGAGATAAAGTGAATGGATCCAGCAAGGTGCATCAACGTCTCAACCAGCCAATTCTCTAACAGGCGTTATAGAACATCATATCCGAACTGATAAGTCTTTGAATCCCACGGATAACTAATCAAGGATCAGGATCATCTCTCGGAAGATCTGATCACCCAT